>DATHEP010000489.1:0-2147 GCA_035318525.1 Conexibacter sp. | reverse complement strand
CCCGCGCTTGCCCGCCGGAACCGCGACCGATCCCGCCAGCTCGATGAAATCCGCCGTCTTCGCCACCACCGCACGCTTGCGCTCCACACGGAAGACGACCTCGTCGCCGTCATGAAGGTCGAGCGCCTCGCGCACCACCTTCGGAATCGTGATCTGCCCCTTCGAAGTCAGACGCGCAGCAGCGTCCATCACAGTGCTCCTTACTTGATGGTGAAGGTAAGGATTGTAGCGGCCCGACACCCTGTCGTCCGCGCCCACGAGCAGCGAACAACCGAGGCGCCCAGATCCAACCATCTGAACGGGCCTAGGCGTCGGAGGACGGCTCGTCGCCGTCGCGCGGCGGCTCGTCGTGCCAGTAGCCGACCGCCGCGTCGGCCGGGAAGAACGCGCGCAGGCCGCCGCCTCTCGGCAACCGCTCGCCGACGCCGATCTTGCCGGAGTCCGGGTACTCGACGACGTCCGGGCGGCCGCTGCTGCTGAGCGCGAGGAAGCGCACGCGCTCGGTCGTGTCGTTGCGCATCTGGTGCGCGCCCTCGGCGCCGAGCGGGAAGCGGACCGCCTCGCCGGGCTCGAGCGTGCGCAGGCCGTCCGGGTCGCGCAGCGTCGGACGGCCTTCGAGGACGATCACGACCTCTTCGTCTGCGTAGTGGAAGTGGTACGGGTAGGCGGCCTCTCCGGGCGGCAGCTCGAACAGGCTCAGGCCGACCTGCTCGCTGCCGAGCTCGTAGCCGATCCGCGCGCGGCGGGAGCGGAAGCCGGGAGGCCGTCTGCCCTCCTCGAACCGCGGGTCGAAGATGTTCGGAGCCATGCCGGGAAGGTACGGGCCGAGCCGGCGTCATGAAGGGTGAACGTCGTCCGCTCAGCCGAAGGAGCCGCGCCCGATGAGATCTCAGTCCACCCTCCCCCGTCCGCGCCCATTGCTGGTCGTGCTCCTGGCCGTTGCCCTGGCCGCCGTCCTCGCACCGGGAGCCACGGCCGCCGCGCCGAGACTGAGAGTCGGTACCGCCCAGAACGCGCAGCTCGACAAGCGCATCCTCGTCACGAGATCCGGGCTCTCGCTCTACACGCTGAGCGCCGAGACGAGAGGCCGCTTCATCTGCGACGACACGGACTGCCTCGCGGCCTGGCCGCCGCTGCTGCTGAGAAGAGGCGCCCAGCCGACCGGCGTGAGATCCCTCGGCGTGGTGAGACGGCCCGACGGCCGCCGCCAGGTCACCTACAGAGGCCGCCCGCTCTACCGCTTCGCGGGCGACAGCCGCAGAGGCGACGTCGAGGGCGAGGGCTTCAGAGACGTCGGGACGTGGCACGTGGCGGTGGCGCCGCGGCGGTAGATGCGCGCGAAAGTCGGTAGGCGGTGCGAACTTTCCAACCTTATGTCAATAAGGTTGGATTGTGTCATCGACTTTCCAACCTTCGCGCGGCAGGATGGAGCAACGGCTCTGAAAGCCGCAACGCGACCTCGGCGAAGGTCGCGTGCACCGGACGCGGCAGTGGATCGAGTGCTACGTGCCCGATCCGATCGCGGATTGGGACCCGACGCTGACCGCGTCGACCGCCGCTCTGATCGCCGAGGCCGACGGCGAGGTGCGCGAGTTCGACCGCGAGGCGCCGCGCGTGCATGGGTTGGAGGCACTCTCGCGCCAGCTCCTGCGGCAGGAGTCGGTCGCCTCATCGCGCATCGAGGGGCTCTCCGTCGGACAGCGCCGGCTTGCTCGCGCGGCGGCCGGCGTAGGACGGGACGACCTCGCCGGACAGATCGTCGGCAACGTGCGGGCGATGGAGAAGGCAATCCGCTTGGCGTCCGAACCACGACCGTTGACCCGCGACGACATCCTCGCGATTCACCACACGCTGTTCGAGCAGACTCGGTACGCCGAGATCGGCGGCGTCGTCCGACAGGAGCAGAACTGGATCGGCGGTTCGGCCTACAGCCCCGTCGGCGCCGCGTTCGTCCCTCCCCCGCACGAGCTCGTCGACGACCTGCTCGACGACCTCGTGGCGTTCCTTCGCCGGGACGACCTGCCGGTGACGCTTCAGGCGGCGATCGCTCACGCGCAGTTCGAGACGATCCACCCCTTCGCCGACGGAAACGGCCGCGCAGGACGCTGTCTGATCCACGTGGTGTACCGGCGTCGTGGCCTCGCGGA
>DATHEP010000488.1:0-3037 GCA_035318525.1 Conexibacter sp. | reverse complement strand
CGCAGCTCGGCCGCCGTCCACCAGCGCAGCTGATCGATCGTCTTCGCCTCGATCGGATCCGACATGCGTGGGGTGAAGCGCTCGGTCTGCACGACGTAGTACTGCTCGCGCTGGTGGATGCGTCGCCCCAACCAGTTGAAGGTGTGCTGCCGTCGCCAGACCAGCGGTCCGAGCACGAAGCGCTCGAGGCCGACTTCCTCGCGCAGCTCGCGCCGCAGACAGTCGGCCGGCGTTTCGCCCGCTTCGAGCCCACCGCCCGGCGTGATCCAGAAGTGCTCGCCCGGCGGCCGCACGCGCAGGAGCAGCACCTCGTGTTGCGGCGTCAGCAGGATCGCCCGCGCGGCTTCGCGTTCGATGAACGTCGAGGTCATCGTCAGAGCTCCAGGCGCCGAGCCTAGCGCGACCCACGCGAGCTGGGCGGCTCGGTTGTGAGGCGCGGTGACATCTGGTACTGAGCCGCGTCCGGGATTGCCTACTGGAGACGGCGAACACGCGCCGGCCGTCCCCGCAGGTTCTTGCTTGGTGCTTGAGGAGGCTCTTCGATGACCTTTGAGAATCGCCCAGCGCGGGCAGCGCGCGCGTCCGCTGTCGCGGCGTCGATCGCGCTCGGGTCGTGGTGCTTCGCGCTGAGCGCGGCGGCGCAGCCCGCGGTCGTCGAACAGCACACCGAAGCGGTCAAGGCGGACGCGTTTCAAGAGGACGTGACGTCGCTGAACGCGAGCCTCGGCGCGGCGCTCAACACTGGCAACACCGAGTCGTGGCAGCTCAACACCGGTTCGACATTCGGGCTGATCCGCGGTCGCCACGGGCTGACCTTGACGATGGACTTCAGCTACGGGCGCGCCAACGTGACCGACGACGAAGTCGACGGGCTCGTGGACACCGTGCGCAACCTGCGGACCAAGGGGCGCTACGACTTCTTCCTGACCCCGATGGACGCGCTGTTCGTCGCGTCGGTGTATCGCTGGGACACGTTCGCGGGCCTCGACGCGCGGGTGCAAGGTCAGCTCGGCTACATGCGCAATCTGTACAAGGCGACCGACCATCGCTACTGGGCGGAGCTCGGCTACGACCTCACGTACGACAACTACGATCCGGATCCGCTGCCCGATCCCGACAACATGGGCGTGTTCCTCGACGGCGACGACGTCGTGCACTCGGTGCGCGCATTCCTGGGCTACGACAACAAGGTCAACGCGGTGCTCACGTTCGCGACCGGGCTCGAAGGTCTGCTCAACGTCGAGGACACCAAGGACCTGCGCCTCGCCTGGGACAGCGCGCTGCGCTCGGCGATCGGCGGCAACTTCCAGCTCGAGCTCAAGTTCTCGCTGCAGCTCGACACCCAGCCGGTTCCCGGCACCAAGAAGGTCGATACGATCTCGACCCTGAATCTCATCTACACGCTGATCTGACGCCGGAGGCGTGCTCGACATGTCCAATGCACTGCGAAGAATTTCGATCGCGGCCGGGTCCGTGCTGGCGCTCGGCGCTGCCGGTGCGCGCGCCGATGACGCGGGTGTCACGCTGAGCGGGTCGCTGGGCTCGAGCGGCGCAGACGCGCGCGCTGACTCCACTTCGAGCCCCTCCTCCTCGTCCGGCCTGGACCAAGCCCCCTGGGGCGTGGACGGCGGGACCTGGGAGCTAGGCATGTACTGGGGCGTGCTTCGGCCCGACGGCCGGCATCAGCTGTTCGACCCCGACCTGTCCGAGGACTACTTTCAGAAGCTCGAGCGCGTGACCCCGGAGCTCGGTCTGCGCGCCGGCTATCTGCCCCTGAGCGTGCTCGGGCTCGAGCTCGAAGCCGGGCTGTTGCCGTCGCAGACGCGCAAGAGCGGCGACGGGGTGAACCTGTTCGCGGTGCGCGCGCATCTGCTGCTCCAGGCGCCGACCCGCGCGATCGTGCCGTTCCTGGCGATCGGTGGCGGCATGCTCGGCATCTCGAGCGAGGACGACGTGCTCGGCTCCGATGTCGATCCCGAGGTTCACATCGGGCTCGGCGTCAAGGCGTTCGTGACCCGCGACGTCGAGCTGCGGATCGACGTGCGCGACAACCTGTCCGAGGCGCTGCCGGAGGACACCATCGCGCAGCACTGGGAAGCGCTGCTCGGCTTCTCGATCGTGGGCGGCCGCGCGGAACCGCCGCCGCCCCCGCCGTCCGACACGGACGGCGACGGCATCACCGACGACCGCGACCTGTGCAAGACGGCAGCGGGCCCGGCGCCCGACGGCTGTCCACCGCCGCCCGACGCGGATGGCGACGGCATCGTCGACGCAGACGACAAGTGCCCGAACGAGGCCGGGGTCGAGAGCGCCGATGCGAGCAAGCGCGGCTGTCCGCCTCCTCCGCCCGACGGCGACGGCGACGGCGTGCCGGACGCAACCGACAAGTGTCCGGCCGAAGCCGGCGACGGCCCGGACGGCTGTCTGCAGGACAGCGACGGCGATGGTCTGTTCAATCGCGACGACAAGTGCGCGGCCGAGCCGGAGACCAAGAACGGCTACGAGGATGAAGACGGTTGTCCCGACGAGCTGCCCCAGGCCGTGCAGCAGTTCACCGGCGCGATCACCGGCATCTCGTTCGCTGCCAACCAGGCCAAGATCAAGCCGAGCTCGTTCCCGACCCTGGACGCCGCGGCCAAGGTGCTGAGCGAGTACCCCGCCTTGCGCGTGGAGATCTCGGGTCACACCGACAGCTCCGGCAAGGCCGAGCGCAACCTCGAGCTATCCGCGCAGCGCGCCGATGCGGTGAAGACGTACCTGGTCGGCAAGGGCGTGGCGGCAGAGCGCGTGACGACCCGCGGCGCGGGCTCGAACGAGCCGGCGGGAGACGACGCGACCAAGGAAGGCCGCGCCCAGAACCGCCGCATCGAGTTCAAGCTCTTGCAGTAGCTGGGGCTCGGCGCAGCGCAGTCGATTTCGCACCCATTTGTCGGCTCCGCGTTCTTCTGGCAGGCTGCGCCGAGCGTGGACACCCCTGCTGAAAACCCCGGCGCGCTCGCGCCTGCGGCCGGCCCCACTGCGGAGTCCGCGCTCCCCC
>DATHEP010000487.1:0-10701 GCA_035318525.1 Conexibacter sp. | reverse complement strand
CTGCCGCAGCTGCCCGGCGTCGGCGCGGCGGTTGATGCCGACGATGCCGCCGACGGCGTCGAGCGCGAAGCCGAAGCCGAGCTGGATTCCGGGGTAGGGGAAGGTCGCGGCCAGCAGCGCGAGCAGCGACGTCGGCCGGTCGCCCGCGGGCAGGTCGAGCACGCCGAGCGCCTGGACCTTGAAGACGCCGAGGTCGACGTCGAGCACGCCCGCGTAGCCGGTGGGCGTCTTGAGCAGGGCGCCGCCGCCGCTGACCGGAGGCAGCGCGAGGTCGATCCCGATGCCGGACGGCGGCGGCGTCGTGATCGCTCTCAGCAGCGGGCCGACCGCGTCCTCGGGTCTCAGCGAGAAGGGGACGCCGAGCGTCAGCCCGTCGAGCTGCGCCTTGACCGGGACCCCCGGCAGCTGGGCCTTCAGCCCCATCACCGCTCTCAGCTCGAGGCCCGCCGCGTGCTCGCCCAGCTCGACCGCGAAGCCGCGCGGCGTCAGCGCCGGCAGCGCCAGCTTCACCGGCAGCTCGACGCGCAGGCCGCCGTCGCCGAAGCGCAGGCCGCCTGCCGCGTCGGCTCTCAGCTCCAGCCGCGCCGGCGTCGTCCCGCCGTTGGCCCCGGCGCCGAGCAGCTTGGCGAGCGGCTCGGGCAGCAGCGCGGCGCGGAAGTCGTGGAGCGTGAGCGTGAGCGAGATCGGCGCGCCGGCGCCCGCCTGCAGTCTGGCCGAGACCTGTCTCGCGGACACGCCGGGACCGCTGGCCGGGCCGATCGTCACCTGCTCGTCGCGCTCCAGCTCGATCGTCGCCGTCCCGGTCGGCGGGGCGGGCGGGCCGCCGCGCGTCAGCTCGGCGTCCCAGACGGCGTCGGTTCTGATCTCGGCGCTCGCCCGCCAGGGGCCGCTGCCCTCTCTGGCGATGACGTGGGCGCCGGCGGTCACGACCACGTCGAGCGTCGTCGGCGTGCCGGGCGTGACCGCGAGCACCGCCCGCGCCGCGCCCTCCGTCGCCACGAGCGCGACGCCGCGCGCCGCGTCCGGGGCGCGCTGCCAGCCGTGCAGACGCACCTGTCTCCCGGCGGGCAGGTCGCCCAGCAGGTCGCGTACGAGCCCGGCGAGCGCGTTGCTGTCGGGCAGCGCGTCGAAGGCGATCAGCAGGCGCCCCTGCAGCGGCGGGGGCGCGCCCGAGTCGAGCGGGAACGCGGTCGCGCGCGCGGCGAGATCTCTCGCCGCGGCGTCCGCCAGCCCCCACAGATGCTCTGCGAGGCGGTTCAACAGCTCGTTCGGGTTCACCCTGCCGGCTCCCCTTGTCTCCCGCGTCGCTCCGACCCTATAGGTGCTGCGGACCTCGGATCAACCAACAAGTAGACTCGCGCCCCGGGAGGCGATGTGTTCGAGTTCCAGTCGGCGCTGTTCGGAGGGGATCAACTGCTGCAGGCGATCGCGGACGACGCGGCGGCGCCGGGCGGCGGGCTGACGCGCATCTCGCGCAGACAGAACCGCAGAGACCCGGCAGTGCTGAAGGTGCAGTTCGCGCTGCTCGACTGGCGCCCCGACTGCCTGCCGAGACACGGCGCCGACGGCGACTACGGCGACGAGTCGGCCGGCGCCGTGCGCACGTTCAAGATCGAGGAGCTGGGCGTGCCGGCGGCCGGGGTGGTCGACGACGTGGGGCCGCTGACGGTCCAGCGACTCGACGCGATCCGCGCCGCCGCCGAGGCTCCGCCGGTGGCGGCGGCCACGGTCGCCGTCGTCAACCAGTACGGCGAGCCGCTCATCGGCGTCGTCGTGAGCGCCGACGACGGCAGCGCCGCCGTCACCGACGAACAGGGGGTCGCGCAGCTGGCACTGGGCGGCCCGGGGCAGGTCGCGCTCGACCAGTCGAGCCTGCTGGCTGCGCTCGGCGACCTGCTCGACCGCCCGGTGCACGGCGTCGAGCAGGGCGCGGCGGTCGTCGTCACGCCGTCGGCCGCCGCGAGCACCGCCTTCCCGCTCGGCCCCGGCGAGCGGCTCGACGCGATCGTGGCCGCGCGGATGGACGTCGAGGTCACGCTGCTGGCGCCGTTGGAGGGCACGCCGCGCGTCGAGGGCCCGGGCGCGCGCGTGGCGGTGGAGGGGCGCACGGCGCGCCTTGCGCTGCAGGCCGCCGGCGGGGAAGCGGCCGCGGTCGTGCTCGACCCGCCGGCGAGCGAAGCGATCCCCGTCGAGCTGCCGCTGCTCGGTCCGTGGGTGCCGCCGGCCGGCTACGTGGTGCAGGAGGGCGACACGGAGGCCGGTCTGGCCGAGCGCTTCTTCGACGATCCCGAAGGCTTTGCGCAGCTCAGCGACCATCCGCCGGTGCCTGGCGAGCTGCTCGCACTGCCGCCCGAGGCGGTGCCCGGCTGGGTCGCCGCCGCGGCCGAGCCGCTGCCCGACCCGCCGATGCCGCAGACATGGCTGACCGTCGCCCCCGACGCGCTGCTCGCGATCCTCTACGAGGGCGCCGACCCGGCGCCGCTGCACGAGCTGGTGCCGGCCCTGCAGGCGCCGCCGCCCGCCGACGAGGACCCGCTGGACGTGCTCGTGGCGCGCGTCGAGAGCCTGGTCGCGTTCCTGTCGCTCGGCCCGCAGGCGGGGGTCGGCGAGCACACCCCCGTCGACAGCGAGCCGGAGGTCTGAGAACGCGATGGACTTCAAGGTCAGCTGGCCCAACCACACCCACTTCCTGCTCGGCGGGGCGAAGGTGGAGCTGACGCTGGACGGCACGCCGGTGCCGCTGACGCTGTCGCCCGGCCGCGCCGAGGGCACGCTGCCGGTCAGCACGGCCAGCCCGCCAAAGGTCGTCCTCACGGTCGAGTTCCTGCCCGCATTCATCGGCAGACCGATGAGCGTCCTGCGCATCCGCCAGTCGTTCGACCTGCTGCCCCCGTCGCTCTCGCTGCTGACGCCGGGCGGGCCGACGCCGACCGAGTACGCGGTGCGCCCGCCGGGCGCGACCGCCGACGTCGCGCAGCAGGGCCGCCACCCGCTCGTGCACTCGTTCGTCGGCTCGTTCGCGGCGACGTGGCAGGTTTCGATCCTGACCCAGGTAGTCGAGGCGACCGGCGCCCAGCCGCTGCTGCTGAGAGCGCTCAGCCTCATGCGCACGAGAAGCGCGACGGCGAACGTCCGCATCCTGGCCCGCACCGACGGCAAGTTGCCGCTGCACTACATCTGCGCCACGCCGCCCGCGTGCACGTCCGCGTCCGTCACCGACCTGCTCTGCTTCCTGACGGCGCCGCAGAACACCCCGGTCGAGAGAGACGCCGACGAGGGCCTCATGGACCCGAACCTGTTCGCGCCCCTCGCCGCCCGCGCGAAGGACTTCCTCGGAACGCCCCGGCACGACGAAGCGCTCCCGCGCCGCGACCGCGACCACTTCACCCGCGTGCCCGGCAAGCGAGTCGCCAACGAGGTGATCGACCGGAGCTGGGAGGAGGCGCTGATGGCATCGGACAGACACGTCGCGCTCGTGCTGCCCGTGCCCTCCGGCGGAGGGCACAACACGGCCGGCACCGGCGAGCTGCCGGCGCAGTTGGGGCAGGTGCACGCCGCGCTCGTCGCGCTCGGCGACATCGCGGCGCCGCCCGGCGCCGCGCCCGACCCGCCGCTGCTCGGCGTCGCGGCGCACAGCAACGGCGGGCCGGCGCTGTTCGAGGCGGTGAGACAGTCGGCCAAGTCGGCCTTCGCCGAGATCTGGCTGTTCGAGGCCAAGACGGCCGCCAGAAACGTCGAGACGGTCGCGCGCACGACGACGGCGCGCGTCCTCTACGCCGGCTACGAGCAGTCGAGCGTCGTCGAAGCGTCCGACGCGGCGGCGAGACACGCGAGACTCGCCGGCCGCGTGCGGCGGCTGCCCGACCCGGCGCCCTCGCCGAGCGCGACGCCGGCCGAGCTCGCGGACTCCAGCCCGCGCTTCAGACACATGCTCTCGGTTATCGTCACGCCCCCCAACGTGTGGAGACCGCCGCCCACGTTCAGATTGACAGACGGCACGCCCTACAACGAGCGCTTCGTGTTCCTGCACCAGCTGATCGTGCAGGGCGACGACAGAGACGGCGTCCACTTCCTGGCGAAGGCGCTCAGAGGGTCGAGCCTGCGCTGAGCGCCGAGGTCGCCTACGGCCGGATGACGTGGTCGGGGTCGGGCCTGCGGTCAGCCGGCGCCTAGCTGTAGTCGCCGAACGGGCCGTCGCGCCGGGCGACGGCGGAGGGGACGCCGTGCTCGGCGGCGTGGGCGATGAAGGCGTGGGCGTCGGGGATGTTGCGCATGACCCCGTCGAGCAGCGCGCCGAGCGTCTGCGTGGAGGCCAGGCCCATGTTCTCGTAGGCCTGGTTGACCATCAGCTTCTGCGCGGCGAGCTGGGCTGCCGGCAGGGCGGCCAGCTCCTCGGCGCGCTCGCGCACGCGGGCCTCCAGCCGCTCGAACGGGACGGCCTCGTTGATCAGCTCGACGTCGGCCGCCTCGCGGCCGGACAGCGGGCGGCCGGTGAGCGCGTGGTGCTTGGCGCGCGCGAGGCCGAGACGGTAGATCCACATGCCGGACAGATAGGCGCCCCACACGCGCGAGTAGGGCGTGCCGATCTGCGCGTCCTCGGACGCCACGACCAGGTCGGCGCAGAGTGCGTAGTCGCTGCCGCCGCCGACGCACCAGCCGTGGACCTGGGCGATCACGGGCTTGGGGGAGCGCCAGATGCTCATGAACTTCTGGTGCGGCGAGGTCGCGTGCGCGGTGACGAACGCCATGTCCTTGCCGGGGTCCCATCTGCCGTCGGTGTGGAATGCGTCCGCGCCCCACGCGAAGCCGCCGCTGAAGTCGTAGCCGGCGCAGAAGGCGCGTCCGGCGCCGCGCAGGACGATCACCTTGACCTCCGGGTCCCGCACGGCGGCGTGCACGGCCAGCTCGACCTCGTCGGGCATCGGCGGGACGATCGCGTTCAGCGCGTCGGGGCGGTTGAGCGTGATGGTGGCGATCGGCCCGTCGGCGGCGTACAGGATCGTCTCGTAGGTCATCAGCAGCTCCTCGTTGCGCGATGGGTGTGCAAACGCTCCACAGATGTACCGTGCTGCGCCAGTCGGCGCCCAGCAAGCCGGCAGACCGACTACCATCGGGGACGAGGTTCTCGCGCTGGCTCCCCGCTCCGGGCAGCGCACGGCCGACCTCCTCCGTGGAGCGGATTGAGGAGCTCGCCGGCATGGCAGTCATGAACACCCCGTCGACGTCGTCCACCAGGCAGAAGCTCGCAGCCGAGCGGGTGGCAGGCTACGCGGCCGAGCAGCGGCGGCTGAAGGAGGCGGCGGCACGCCGTCGCGCAGCCGCGGCCGTGCGTGCGGCGGCCGGCGAGGAAGCCGACAACGCGCTCGCGGCGAGAGCTCCGCCCGCGGCCGCTCGTCGCAGCCAGTACCTCCAGTGATCGACGAGGCCGCGATCCGCGAGATCGTCGCGCGCCTCTCGCGTCCGATCGCGTCGGGCGCTCACACGATCGAGCGGGCGGCGATCCTGGCGGAGGGCTCCGACTGCGCCGAGATCGAGGCGTGGATCGTCCGCGAGGGCGGTGAGCCGCACGTCGAAGGGGCCGGACCGCCCGGCCGCGGCCTCCACGCGGACCGCGCGACCGCGCGCTCGGCGCCCGGCGGCGCCGCGCCGTCGCGCTACGTGCTTCCGGCAAGCGTGCTCGGCTGACGCCGGTTCAGCCGCAGCGCGGGCTGCCGGCCTCGAGCTGCGGCAGCGTGCAGCGGTAGGCGCGCGGGTAGTACGCGCCCATCGCCTGTGCGGCCGAGGCCGGGTCGCCGTCCTGCGGCGCGTCTTGGACGGCGTGGTCGAAGGTGGCGTTCGGCAGCATGTTGCGGAGGATCAGCAGCTGGCGCGCTCTCGGCTGCGTCGCCGAGAGCGGCACGAACGTTCCGCCGGCCCGCTCGACGGCTCTCTGTTGATGCTCGCGCGCGACGACGAAGGCGTAGTCGCCATTGTCGTCGAGCGTCGTCGCGTCGTCGTCGGCGCAGCCGTAGTCGACGCCGCCTCCCGGCCGCGGGTTGGCGACGACCGGCCAGGGCTGGCGATAGATGTTGTTGCAGAGTGACCAGTAGCGCAGCTGCAGGCTCGCCTGCGGCCACGGCACCGGGTTGGTCCCGGCGGGCGCTGTCGGCGCCTTGCCGCGCACGACGATCACCGTGCCGACGCGCGGCCGGAACAGCGCCGAGACGTAGGCGTTGTCGACGTTCGGGAAGAAGGCGTTGGTCGTCGACGCCTTCGCGCGGAAGAAGCGCAGCGAGGGCGGGCAGGCCGATCCGCGGCAGGGCGAGGTGCCGCCGGAGCCGGCCTGCGCGAGGCGGCGGCCGATACCCTTCAGCGCCGCGCGCGCGGCTGCGGCGGGCGTGACGTCGAGCCGTCTCGCGAGCGCGCGGGCGGCTCTGCGCGCGGCCTGCGCGCCGGCTCGCGCGCGCGCGGCGAGCCGGCCGGTGGCCGCCGGGCAGCGCGGCAGCGTCACGCGCTGCTCGCCGTCGACGAGCGTCAGCGTCGGCAGGTCGACCGTGGGGTAGCCGCCGGTCGGCAGGTAGGTGCGGTAGACGAGATAGCCGATCGGGGCTCCCAGCTTCCCGGCCGTCTCGCCGCTCGGCGCCAGCGGCAGCGTGTTCGGCTGACCGGGCTGTGCGTCGCCGCTCAGCGTGAGGCTGAACGCGCCGCCCGGAGCGCCGGCTGACTGGAACGGGTTGACGCTCCCGCTCGCGGGTGCGATCAGGTAGTCGGCCATGCCGGACGAGACGCCGTTCGCGGTGAACGATCCGAACGTCTCGTCGTAGACGTTGAACGACATGTAGCGCGCGTCGGGGAAGGTGCCGTCGACCTCGATGCCGGCTCCGTCGGCGGCGAGGAACGGCGTCGTCCAGTAGGTGGCGGCGGCGTCCGGGAAGGCGACGTTCGCCGTCTGCGGCGTCGTCGTCAGCCACCACGAGCAGTACGGGAACTGTCTGGCGACCGGTGGCGCGGCCGTCGCCGGAGCGGCAGCCGGGAGTGACGCGAGCAGGCCGAGCGCGAGGGCGAGCAGGAGCGCGTGGCGACGGCGGCGCGGGGAGAGCGGTCTGGGCATCTGGTTCGCCCCGGAGTCGACGGGTGCCGGGCGGCCTCGCCGGCAGTCTCGCAGTGCCTACGGCGTCAGCGCGACTTGAGGACGCCGTCGCGCTGATCGTCGAGAGAGAGAGCTCCTCCTGGGCAGATGCCGCCGATGGCTCGCGATGCCAGCGACGTGTCAGGGCGGCGGCATCTCGAGTCGATCGGCGAGGGCTCGCGGCGTCCACACGGGCAGATCGTTCGATGCGACGGCCAGCAGGTGACGGTCGCCGGAAACGATCGCGTCGACCCCGTGCGTCCGCGCGAGTGCGACGAGGTAGTCGTCGTCCGGATCTTCGGTTGCACCTGGGGCGGGTGCGGGATCCTCGAGGCGGAGTCCCCGCTCTGCGACGAGCGCGACGAACACTTCGGCGCGGCCATCGGATGCGGCTCTTTCGAACTTTCGCCGAGCGAGCACTCGCCCCAGCTCCGCCATCAGCAACGGCGAAACGAGCGCTTCGATGTGGCCGTCAAGCAGCGCTTCGACGACGATGGCCGGGGCCGCCCGTCGCGGTGAGATGAAGGCCGAGACGTAGACGCCCGGGTCGATGACGACCCGGATCACGCAGCGCTATGGCGCTCGCGACGCATCGCGTGCAGCTCGTCGTAGGCGATGCGCATCGCCTGGTCCTCGGTCAGCTCGCTCATCGACTGCGCGGTCTCAAGCGCTCGGCGGCCGACGTAGAGACGCAGCGCCTGCTCGACGACCTCGGCGTCTTCGACCGAGGCAGCAGAGGTCATCGCATCGCGAGCCTTGGCGAGCAGCTCCGCATCGACCTCGATGGAGCGGGAAGCCATGTGCCAAAGACTACCAACGTCTTCTTTGGCTTCTGACGGCCGACGTAGGGTCCGCACCCGTCCGCGCCTGCAGTCCGCGGTCGTCCGCAAACGGCGCTCCCGCTCCGGCGCTCGATATCTACCAAAGCAGATCGACTTTTCGGCCTATACTGGAATTCGAGCGACCCAAGGAGCATTCGAGCATGGCTTTGACCATCGGCGACACCGCCCCCGACTTCACCGCCCAGACGACGGAAGGGGAGATCTCCTTCCACGACTGGATCGGCGACGGCTGGGCGGTGCTCTTCTCCCACCCCCGCGACTTCACGCCGGTCTGCACAACCGAGCTCGGCTACATGGCGTCGATCAAGCCGGACTTCGACAGCCGCAACGTCAAGATCGTCGGCCTGTCGGTCGACCCCGTCGACAACCACGCCAGATGGGCGCAGGACATCGAGTCCTCGCAGGGCACCGCGCCCAACTACCCGATGATCGCGGACACCGACTTCTCGATCTCGAAGGCCTACGGCATGCTGCCGGCCGACGTCTCCGGCGACCCGACGGAGCGCACGCCCGCTCAGAACGCGACGCTGCGCAACGTCTTCGTGATCGGCCCGGACAAGAAGATCAGACTGATCCTGATCTACCCGATGACGACCGGCCGCAACTTCGACGAGGTGCTGCGCGTGATCGACTCGCTTCAGCTCACCTCCTCGCAGCAGTTGGCGACGCCCGCCCAGTGGCAGCCCGGCCAGAAGGCGATCATCGCCGGGTCGGTCAGCGACGAGCAGGCGAGAGAGCGCTACCCCGAGGGCTGGGAGCAGCCGCTTCCCTACATCCGCCTCGTCCCGACGTCGTAGCGGCCGGCAGGCGCGGCCTGGCGTGCGTCAGGCCGCGATCATGCCGTGTGGGTCGAGGACGAACTTCTTCGCCGCTCCTCTGTCGAAGTCTCTGTAGCCGCCCGGCGCCTCGTCGAGCGTGACGACGGTCGCGTTCACCGCTCTGGCGATGTGCGCGCGGTCGTGCAGGATCATCTGCATCAGCTCGTGGTGGTACTTCATCACCGGCGTCTGGCCGGTGGTGAAGCTGTGGGACTTCGCCCACCCGAGGCCGATCCTGATCGACAGCGAGCCGACCTTGGCCGCGTCGTCGACGCCGCCGGGGTCGCCGGTCACGTACAGCCCGGGGATGCCGAGCCTGCCGGCCGCCCGCGTCACCTCCATCAGCGAGTTCAGCACCGTCGCCGGCGCCTCGTGCTCGGCGTCCGAGCCGTGTCCGCGCGCCTCGAAGCCGACCGCGTCGACGGCGGCGTCGACCTCCGGCACGCCGAGGATCTGCTCGATCTGGTCCCTCGGCTCGCCCCTCGTGATGTCGACCGTCTCGCAGCCGAAGCTGCGCGCCTGCTGGAGCCGCTCGGGGATCCGGTCGCCGACGATCACGACCGCTGCGCCCAGCAGCTGGGCCGAGTGCGCGGCCGCGAGACCGACCGGGCCGCCCCCGGCGATGTAGACCGTCGAGCCCGACGTCACGCCCGCCGTGTAGCAGCCGTGGTAGCCGGTCGGGAAGATGTCCGACAGCATCGTCAGGTCGAGGATCTTCTCCATCGCCTGGTCCTTGTCGGGGAACTTCAACAGGTTCCAGTCGGCGTAGGGCACGAGCACGTACTCGGCCTGGCCGCCGACCCAGCCGCCCATGTCGACGTAGCCGTACGCCGAGCCGGGGCGTTCGGGATTGACGTTCAGGCACACGCCCGTGTTGCGCATCTTGCACATGCGGCAGCGGCCGCACGCGATGTTGAACGGGACCGAGCAGAGGTCGCCCTCCTTGATGAACTCGACCCCGGGCCCGCACTCGATCACCTCGCCCGTGATCTCGTGCCCGAGGATCAGGCCCTCGGGCGCCGTCGTGCGGCCTCGCACCATGTGCTGGTCGGAGCCGCAGATGTTCGTCGAGACGATCCTGAGGATCGCTCCGTGCGGGACCTTGCGGCCCACGTTGGCGGGGTTGACGCCCGGACCGTCTCGCAGCTCGAACGTCGGGAAGTCGATGCTCTGCACCTCGACCTCGCCCGGGCCCATGTACGCGACCCCTCGATTGTCAGCCATGTCCGCTCACTCCCTCTCGTCCCATGGGGCGCGCCGCCCCGTGACCTCGCCGGCCGTGCCCTGACGCGTTCGTGCCGCCGCGGGCTGTTCCGTCGGCGGAGCCGCGCGGTCGCGCTCGCCCTCGATGTCCCCCTGGGTGCCCTGCGCCGGCGCGAGCTCGTCGGCGACCGCGCGCGGGCGCGCCACGTAGTCGTACGCCGCCGCGGCGGCCACGCCGCCGATCAACGGCCCGACGATGTACGCCGGCAGGTCGCCCCAGAAGGTGTCGCCGCCGCCGATCGTGGCGATCAGGAGGGGACCGAACGTGCGCGACGGGTTGACCGAGCCGCCCGTGAGCGGGCCGATCAGCAGGATCGCCGCCGCCACCGCCAGGCCGATCATCAGGCCCGCCCAGCCGCCAGGCGCGCGTCTGTCGACGGCCAGCGCCATGATCGCGGTGACGAGCAGGAACGTGCCGAGCGCCTCCGCGACGATCGCCTGCAGGTAGTTGGTGCCGTCGGCGATGCTCGTCTGACCGACGCCGAGGTCGATCGCGTCGCCTCCGTAGATGGCCCAGATGAGGGCCGCCGCGAGGGTGGCGCCGACCAGCTGTGCGCCGACGTAGGCCGGCACGTCCCGCCACGGGAAGCGCCCGACCGACGCGAGCGACACGGTGACGGCCGGATTGAGGTGGGCGCCCGACGTGGTGCCGAACGCGTAGATCGCGATC
>DATHEP010000486.1:0-4149 GCA_035318525.1 Conexibacter sp. | reverse complement strand
AAGAAGCTCGTCGCCACGAACGGCAGGTACAGCGCGAGGGCGCCGAGCGAGCTGCCGACGACGCGTCGCAACGTCGCGTAGACGGCCAGCAGGACGAGCGCCGTGCCGCTCGCCATCGCGATCGTGTACGTCGTGATCGATGCGCCGAACACGGACATCGCGAGCGCCGCGACGTACGGCCATAGCTGCGCGTACTGCGCGTGGAAGTCGACGAGCGGCGTGCGGCCGTTGAGGACGGCGTAGCCCTCGTCGAGCGAGAACGGGAGCGTGACGTTGATCGCGACGATCGAGCGACCGACCGAGCTGTCGAGGAAGACGGAGGCCAGCAGCCACAAGGCGGTGAAGCCGATGGCGACGGCGGCGCAGGCGCCGCGCCGCGCGGAGGTCTCGCGTAACCAGCCCGTGACGCGGTCCACAAGGGTTTGCCGTCGCAGCGCGCCCACGAGCAGCAGGAGCAAGACGAACGCGACGATCAGCGTCGATGCGGTGAAGTAGATCCGTCTGAGTGGGCCCGCGTAGATCTCTTCGTAGACGTGCTGACGCTGCGCGATCAGGAACGCGGCGAGCGCGAGGACGGTGAGCGCCTGGCTGGCGACCACGAGGCCGCTGATCTGTCGCGGGGCGAGGCGCGGGGCGGAGCGCCTGGCGAGGATCGCGGCGCACAGCAGGAGGGGGCCGAGCAGCGCGAGCAGGTAGCGCGCGTGCTCGACCGGCTCGGGCCGTATCGCCTGGACGTCGAACACCGAGGGCCAGAACTCGAGGCCGCGCGGCGCGAGCAGTGCGTTGCCGAGCGGCGGGCCGAGCAGCACGACGACGGCGAGCATCAGCAACGCGCACGGGACGAGCGCGATCCATGCCACCTCGCCCGGCGTCAGCGCACGCGGGCGGTCAGCCGCGTCTGTCTCGGCGGCCAGGTTCGTCGCAGCAGCGCCCAGCGGCCAGTCGGCCGCGGACGATTCCCCCATCGTCCCCACGCGGCGATCGTACTAGCGCCAGGCAGCTTCTGCTCGCCCTCGGGACCCCGTGGCGGGGGCCGGCGAGCGAATACACTCCCGCGCCGATGATCGATCGCGCGCAGGTGCTCCACGTCGCGAAGCTGGCCCGGCTGGCCCTCTCCGAGGAGGAGGTCGAGCGGATGTCGCGCGAGCTGTCCGCGGTGCTCGACCACATCGAGAAGATCGGCGAGCTCGAGCTCGAAGGCGTCGTACCGACGTCGCATGTGATCGACGTCGTCAACGCACTGCGCCCGGACGAGCCGCGCCCGTCCTTGCCGCGCGACGTCGCGCTCGCCTCGGCGCCGGAGGCGCTGGAGGAGGGCTTCGGCGTACCCAGTCCGGGAGCCTCATGAGCCGCGAGCTGGTCGAGCTGACGGCCGCCGAGGCCGCCGAGCGCGTGCGCGGCGGAGACGTCTCCGCCGACGAGCTGTTCGAGGCGTACCGCGCCCGTGCTGCGGCCGACGCCGGCACCGACGGGCTCAATGCCTTCACCTGGCTCGCCGACGGGCCGCCGGCTGCCGGGCAGGCCGGGTCGGGCTCGCACGCGCCGCTCGCCGGCGTCCCGCTCGCGGTCAAGGACCTCTTCTGCACCGAGGGCGTCTCGAGCCAGTCGGGCTCGAAGATCCTGGAGGGGTACCGGCCGCCCTACACGGCGACCGCGGTCGCCAACCTCCAGCAAGCCGGCGCGACGCTGCTCGGCAAGACGAACCAGGACGAGTTCGCGATGGGCTCCTCGAACGAGAACTCGGCCTACGGACCGGTCCGCAACCCGTGGGATCGCGAGCGCGTCCCCGGTGGCTCGTCCGGCGGCAGCGCCGCGGCCGTCGCCGCCGGGCTCGCGCCATGGGCGCTCGGCACCGACACCGGCGGCTCGATCCGCCAGCCGGCGGCGCTGTGCGGGATCGTCGGCCTCAAGCCGACCTACGGTGCGATCTCGCGCTACGGGATGATCGCGTTCGCCTCCTCGCTCGACCAGGCGGGGCCGTTCACGCGCGACGTCACCGACGCGGCGCTGCTGCTGCGCCACATGGTCGGCCGCGACGAGCGCGACTCGACCTCCTTGGCGTTCCCCGAGCAGATCGAGCTGCCGCGCGGGGTCGACCTGAGAGGGCTGCGCCTCGGCGTCCCGGAGGAGCTGACCGGCGAGGGGATCGAGTCCGGCGTGCGCGAGGCGTTCAACGCCACGCTTGCCCTTGCCGAGCAGCTCGGCGCATCGGTCGAGACCTGCAAGCTGCCGCACGCCCCGCATGCGCTGTCCGCCTACTACCTGATCGCGCCGGCGGAGGCGTCGGCCAACCTCGCGCGCTTCGACGGCGTTCGCTACGGCCTGCGCGTCGATGCCGACGACCTGACCTCCATGTACACCGAGACGCGCGCCGCCGGCTTCGGCGCCGAGGTCAAGCGCCGCATCATGCTCGGCACCTACGCGCTGTCGAGCGGCTACTACGACGCCTACTACGGGCGCGCGCAGCAGGTGCGCACGAAGATCGCTGAGGACTTCCGCGCCGCCTTCGAGCGCTTCGACCTGCTCGTCACGCCGACCGCGCCGTCCGTCGCGTTCCGGCTTGGCGAGAAGGTCGACGATCCGCTCGCGATGTATCTCAGCGACGTCTGCACGGTGCCGATGTCGCTTGCCGGCATCCCCGCGATCTCGATCCCGAACGGCCTCAGCGACGGCCTGCCGGTCGGCTTCCAGCTGTGCGGCCCGGCCTTCAGCGAGAACCGCCTGCTGGCGGCGGCGCACGTGCTCGAGCAGGCGCTCGGCTTCGACGGCAGCCCGGCGCGCGCGAACGGGGCCACGCCGTGAGCGGCTACGAGCCGGTCATCGGGCTGGAGATCCACGTCCAACTGCGGACGCGCACGAAGATGTTCTGCGGCTGCGAGCTGAGCTTCGGCGACCCGCCGAACACGCACACCTGCCCCGTCTGCCTCGGCCTTCCAGGGGCGCTCCCGGTCGCGAACGCGAGAGCGATCCACTACGCGCTGCTGATCGGTCTGGCGCTCGGTTGCGAGCTCGCCCCGCGCTCGATCTTCCACCGCAAGAACTACTTCTATCCCGACCTGCCGAAGGGCTACCAGATCAGTCAGTACGACATTCCGATCTGCAGCGGCGGCCGACTCGGGAACGTGCGCGTCCACCGCGCCCACATGGAGGAGGACGCGGCGAAGCTCGTGCACGTCGGCGCGAGCGGGCGCATCCACGGCGCCGACGAGTCGGTCGTCGACTTCAACCGCGGCGGCACGCCGCTCGTCGAGATCGTCACCGAGCCGGACGTGCGCTCGGCCGCGCAGGCGCGCGAGTGGCTCACCCTCCTGCGCGAGACGCTGCGCCAGCTCGGCGTCTCCGACGTGAACATGGAGGAGGGGTCGCTGCGCTGCGACGCGAACGTCTCGATCCGCCCGGCCGGCAGCGACGTCCTCGGCACGAAGACCGAGCTCAAGAACATGAACTCGTTCCGCTACCTCGAGCGCGGGGTCGACGCCGAGATCGCTCGTCAGGTCGCGATCGTCGAGGGCGGCGGGCAGGTGGAGCAGGAGACGCTCCACTACGACCCTGCGACCGGCGCGATCAGCTCGTTGCGCTCCAAGGAGGAGGCGCACGACTATCGCTACTTCCCCGAGCCGGACCTCGTGCCGGTCGTCGTCGACGAGGCGATGATCGCGGCCGCGCGCGCGGAGCTGCCGGAGCTGCCCGCGCAGCGCGCCGAGCGCTACGAGAGCGAGCTCGGGCTGAGCGGCGAGAGCGCGCGCCGGCTCGCCTTCCGCAGAGACCTCGCCACCTACTTCGAGCGGGCGCTGGCCGCGGATGGCGAGCATCCCCAGGCGCTCGCGAACTGGGTCACGGGCGAGCTCGTGGCGCGGCTGGGCGACGCCGAGCCGGCGGACTCGAACGTCGAGCCGGCGGCGCTTGCGGAGCTCGTGGTGCTGGTGTCGAGCAAGGCCGTGTCGCAGTCGGCCGCGAAGGAGGTGCTCGACGTGCTCGTGGCCGACGGGGGCCGCCCGCAGGCGATCGTGGAGGAGCGCGGACTTGGCCGCCAGGGCGAGGACGAGCTGGCCGCGATCGTGGACCGCGCGCTGGAGCAGAACGCCGACGCCGTGGCGCAGGTGAAGGGCGGCAACGCGAAGGCGATCGGCGCGATCGTCGGCGCGATCA
>DATHEP010000485.1:0-7430 GCA_035318525.1 Conexibacter sp. | reverse complement strand
GCTGTTGCGCCGCCAGGCGCGGGTCGAGATCGTCGAGGTCCGCGAGGACGAGGCGCTCGAGCGCCGGATCCCCGAGCGCGCCTACGTCGTGCTGCTCGACGCGGCGGGCACCGAGCACTCCTCGGAGGGGTTCGCGCGCTTCCTCGAGGAGCGCCGCCAGGGCGGGCGGGATGTCTGCTTCGTCGTCGGCGGCCCGTTCGGGCTCGACCTGGACAAGGTCGACCACCGCCTCTCGCTCGGCGCCATGACGCTCCCGCACCAGCTCGCCCGCGTCGTGCTGCTGGAGCAGATCTACCGCGGCCACAAGATCCTCGCGAACGAGCCCTACCACTATTGACGCAAAGCCGGGTTTCGGCGTTGCAGGCGGGCTGTCAGCCTGGCGGGCATGGCGGATGCGCGACGGATTGTGTGCCTCAGGGGCACAGAAAACGTCGATCATCCGGATCGTGCTCTGGCGGCACTGGCGGCGAGGCAGCATGGGGTCGTAGCGCGCCGGCAACTCCCGGCGCTCGGGCTGACCGACAAGATGGTGGCGGGCCGGGTACGGCGCGGGCAGCTCGTGCGCGTCCACCACGGGGTGTACGCGGTCGGGCATGACCGGCTGCGCCGCGAAGGGCACTGGCTCGCGGCGGTGCTGGCCGCAGGGCCCGCGGCCGTCCTGAGCCACCGCGACGCGGCGGCGCTGCACGGCCTGCGGCGGCCGGGGGACCACGCCCGGTGGGAGGTCACGACGAGCGGGAGGCGTCGAGCACGGCGCGGATCAGAGTCTTCGGGACGGCCGTGCTGGACGACGCGGACGTGGCGGTCGTGGACGGCGTTCCGGTCACATCCGTGGCCCGCACGCTGGTGGACCTCGCCGGCGTCGTTCCGAAGGACGGGTTGCGCAAGGCACTCAACGAGGCCGAGCACCTGCGGCTGTTCGACCTCCGGGCGATCGAGGCGGCGCTCCAACGCACGCGGGCACGCAACGGCCCCGGCCACGCCGCGATGCGGGCGGCGCTGGCGGAGCTGCGAACGGCGACGGTGAGCCTCACCCGCTCGGAGCTCGAGGATCGCTTCCTCGCCCTCCTCGATGCCCACCGTCTGCCGCGACCGCTGACGAACCACACGATCGACGGCATGGAGGTCGACTTCGTCTGGTCGCGCGAGCGGCTCGCGGTGGAGACGGACGGCTGGGGTGCCCACGCGACGCGGCACGCATTCCAGCGCGACCGGGAGCGCTCTACCAACCTGACCGTGGCGGGCTGGACGGTGCTGCGCTTCACGCACGGGGACGTCGTCGGACGACCGGCGTGGACGGCGACGCAAGTGGCGCAGGCGCTCGCGCCCGGGCGCCGCTACCCTCCGACGCCGTGACGCCGCTCCAGGATCTCCGTGCCGCCGTCGAGGCCGCGTCCGCCGCGCTGCGCGACGGCGGGGAGGCGAAGGCGGGCACCGCACCGACGGTGGAGCGGCCGAAGCGCGAGGGCTTCGGGGACTACTCGACGAACGCGGCGATGCTGCTGGCGCCGGCGGTGGGGCAGCCGCCGCGCGAGATCGCGGAGCAGCTGGGGCAGGAGATCCAGCAGCGCATGGGCGCCGGCCTGGCCCGGTATGAGATCGCCGGCCCGGGCTTCCTGAACCTCTTCCTCGCTGACTCGTGGCACGCGGAGGCTCTCGCCCACGTGCTCGAACTGGGCGAGCGGTACGGCGCTGGCGGCGCCGCGACCAGCGAGCGGATCCTCGTCGAGTTCGTGAGTGCGAACCCGACCGGCCCGCTCGTCGCTGCCAGCGGCCGGCACGCCGCCTACGGCGACGCGCTCGCCGAGATCCTCGCCTTCCACGGGCACGAGATCTCGCGCGAGTACTACCTCAACGACGCCGGAGCCCAGGTGCGCAAGCTCGGCGAGTCCGTGCAGGCGCGCGCGCTCGGGCAGCCGGTGCCGGAGGGCGGCTACGAGGGCGCGTATGTGAGCGAGTTGGCGCAGGAGATCGCCGACTCCGCGACCGCCGACCCGGACCACCTGGCGCAGGAGGCGGTCGCGAAGATGCTGGAGCGGATCCAGGCGACGCTGAGACGCTTCGGCGTCACGCACGACCGCGTCTTCAGCGAGCTCTCGCTCTACGACGGTGATCCGTCGGCGGTGCAGCAGGCGCTCGCGCTGCTCGAGCAGAGCGGGCACACGTACCGCTCCGACGGCGCCCTCTGGCTGCGCACGACGACGTTCGGCGACGACAAGGACCGTGTGCTCACGCGGGCAAACGGGGAGCCGACCTACTTCGCCTCCGACTGTGCCTACCTGCTCGACAAGCGGACGCGCGGGTTCGAGCGCCAAGTCAACGTCTTCGGCGCCGACCACCACGGCTACGTCGCGCGGCTGAGAGGCGCGCTAGCAGCGCTCGGCGGCGATCCGGACACGATCGAGGTCCTGATCATGCAGTTCGTCCACCTGATCAACGCCGGGGATCGCTCGGCGATGTCGAAGCGGCGCGGGATCTTCAACACGCTCGACGAGCTGATCGAGGACATCGGCGTGGACGCGACGCGCTTCTTCATGCTCCAGCGCTCGCACGACACGACCGTCGACCTCGACCTCGACCTTGCGCGCGAGCAGTCGAGCGAGAACCCCGTGTACTACGTGCAGTACGCCCACGCGCGGATCCACTCGATGCTGGAGAAGGCGGGGGAGGGACGCGTGACGGAGGCGCTCGCCTCAGCCGCGGACGGACCGGCGGCGCCGCTCGACCCCGCCGAGCGCGCGCTGGTCAAGAAGCTGCTGGCGTTCCCGGACGAGCTCGCCGAGGCGGCTGAGCGGCGCGCGCCGCACCGCATCGCCGCCTACGCGCTCGAGCTCGCGCAGGACTTCACCGCCTTCTACCGCGACTGCCGTGTCGTCGGCGCCGAGCCGCAGGCGGTCGAATCGTTCCGCATCGCCCTGTCGGTCGCCGCGCAACGCACGATCGCCCGCGCGCTCGGGCTGCTCGGCGTCAGCGCGCCCGACGCGATGTAGGGCCCGCTAGCGCGTCGCCGGGCTGCGCGCGACGCGCGCGCCCTCGCCCTCGCCCTCGCCCTCGACGCGGCCCGGTACGACGCCGGCGCCTTCGGCCGCGCCGCGCCGCGCGACGCCCTCGGTGGGTGCGGGGGTCAGCGGCGCGAGCGGCTCGTCCGCGTCGGCGGCGGCGCCGAGCAGATCCGCCAGCGCGTAGCCCGACAGCGCTGCGTCGGCGAGCGCCTCGCACACCTCCGGGGCGCCCTCGCGCATCGCCGCCGGCAGGTTCACGTACGGCGCGCCGTGATAGAAGCGCTCGTAGTGCTCGTGGCGGCTCGCGAACTCCGAGCCGACGGCGTCCCACACGAGCTTGTAGAGCTTGATGCGCTCCTCCGCCGGGTGGCCGGGCGAGCGCACGTAGCGCTCGATCAGCGGCCCGGCCTCGGGATGCACGAGGTCTCTGTAGGACGCCGGCATCTGTATCAGCGAGCCGCCGGCGAGCCACTTGATCTCCTCCAGCACCTGGACGTAGGCGTTCGGCGCCCACGCGCGCTGGGCAAAGGCGATCGAGCGGTTCGGCATCACCGCCCCGCCGCCGTCCGGCACGTACTCCCAGTTCGCCTCCATCGCGAGCACGGCGGCCTTCGCCATGTTCACCGTCGTGAGCACTCTGCCGAGCTGCATCCGCACCATCGGCATGCCGATCACGTTGTTCGCCTTCGCGACCTTGATCGCCAGGCCGGCGAGGAACTCCAGCTTCGTCCAGAAGCGCGTCGCCGCCTGGTGGATCCAGTAGACGAAGGCCGGCGTCTCCCACCACTGCAGGTAGGCGAGGTCGACGTCTCTGTAGACGAAGACGCGTTCCCACGGGACGAACACGTTCTCGTAGATCATCAGCGCGTCGTTCTCGTCGAAGCGCGAGGACAGCGGGTTGTCCCACGGGCTGCGCGCGGCGGCCTCGTAGGAGGCGCGCGAGATGACCTTCACGCCCGGACTGTTGAAGGGGATCGAGAACGTGAGCGCGTAGTCTTGGTCGTCTCTGCCGAGCGGTTCGATCGTGCCGACGAAGATCTCGTCGCCGAACAGCGCCGCGGTGCCGACCATCTTCGCGCCGCGCACGACGATCCCGTCGTCCCGCTCTCTGACGACGCCGACGTAGAGGAACGGCTCCTCCTGCTCGGCGGCCGGCTTCGAGCGGTCGATCTGCGGGTTGACGATCGTGTGCGACTGGTAGAGGTCGTTGTCGCGCATGTAGGCGTAGTACGCGAGCAGGTTGTCGGCGCGCTCCTGCCCGCCGCGCGCGAACAAGCCGGGCGCGGCGGCGAAGCCGGCCCAACTGGAGGCCATGTAGTCGGGGCTGCGCCCGAGGTAGCCGAAGGTCGCCTCCGACCACGTCTTCGTCGCCTTGCGACGGGCGACGAGGTCGTCCTGCGAGAAGGGGATCTGGTAGCCGCGACCGACCGGCTCGCCGGTCGCAGGGGAGGGGTAGGTGAGCACGTCGGCGTAGCGCTCGTCGTGCGTCATGTCGTAGAGGTGCGCGATCGAGCGGACGGTGTTGCGGAAGGCCGGATGCGCCGTGACGTCGGCGACGCGCTCCCCGTCGATCCACACCTCGCGGCCGTCCCGCAGGCTCTCGACGTACTCCGCTCCCGTGCGTGTCATCGGCACTTCCCCCTCTGGCGGCCGTCGGCGTTCGCGCAGCCGTCCCCCGGGCCGCGTCGCTGTTGCACAGTAATCGGGTCTCGTGCGGCACGTCAACCGCGCCCGCGGCAAGCCGGTTCAGTCGTGCCGCGCGAGGTCCTCGTCGAGGCGGCGCTTGTCCTCGGGACTGAGCGCGGGCGCGGCGAGCGCCGGCTGTCGCGCGCGCGCCCGAGCCGTGCGGCGCCAGCGCGGCAGCGCCAGCAGCAGCACCAGCAGCGCGAGCAGGACGGCGCCGACCGGGACGAGGTAGACGGCGAGATTGAAGCCGTCGTCCTCCGGCAGCGCGAGCACGCGCTCGCCGTACTCGGCGACGAGCTCGTCCTTGATCTGCTGCTCTGTCATGCCGGCGGCGATCAGGCCGCGGATCTGGCGGCGCTGCGCTTCCGCCTGCGGGCCGTTGGCGACCGACAAGGGGGTCTTGCAGACGACGCACATGACCTGCTCCTCGATCGCCGGCAGCGTCGTCTGCGGCGTGGCGGCCGCTGCGGGGCCGGCCGTCAGCGCCGCGAGCAGGAGCGCGAGCAGCGAGACGCGGCGGGTCACTGCGCCCTCCGCGCGCGCTTGATCAGCGGGTCGATCTCGGCCGCGATCCACTCGGGCGTGAGCTGGCTGCGCTTCAGCGCGACGATGCGTCCCTCGGGGTCCACGACGAACGTCTCGGGCAGGCCGGTGATGCCGTAGGCGCGCCCGAACGAGTCGTCGACGTCGCGCACGACCGGGAACCTCACACCGTGCTCGCGCAGGAACTCGCGCGAGTCGTCGGTGCTGTCGTTCCAGGAGACGCCGACGATCGTGCCGCGCCCCGCGAGCCTTCGCTGCAGCTCGTTGAGCAGCGAGGCCTCCGCCTCGCACGGCTCGCACCACGACGCGAAGAAGTTGACGACGACGTAGCCGCCGTCGTCGGTGCGGTAGTCGGCCAGCGACCTGCTGCCGCTGCCGTCGAGCAGCGGCAGGGGCGCGTCGTGCGCGGCAGGGCGCTCGCCGTGCGCGACCGCCTGGTCGAGCGACGTGTCGTCCGCGGTCTGCAGCACGCCGAACACGAGCAGGGCAACGAGCGCGAGCGCGAGGACGGAGACGGCGGTCGTGGCGGCGATGCGGCGCATGCGCAGGCTCAAGGGTAGAGCGGCGGCGCGTCCGGCTCGGCGTCGACCGGCGCGGGGATCAACTCGCGCGCTCCGAGCGGGTGGCTGAGCACGACGATCGCGTCGGCCTCGCCCCGCGCCGGCTCGTCGCGGTCGCGCGGGAGGTGCTGTGCGAGCGCCGTCACGAACACCTGCGACGGCGTCTCCTGGACATCGACGCGCTCGAGCGCGAGCTCGTCGTCCTGGTGGCAGCGGAGCGCGAGCTCAGCCCGGTCTGCCGGCGCCGAGACGAGCGTCCAGGCGACGCTGACGTAGCCGGAGCGCGAGGCGCCCGCGGCGGGCTCTGAGCTGGCCGCCTCGACCGGCGGGAGCCCGGGATCGGACCGCCGGGCCGGCGCGTCGAGCGGCATCGCCTGGCGCAGCCGCCGCCGACGCGCGAGCAGCACGCCGGCCAGCGCGGCGAGCGACGCGAGGATGGCGAGGCGGCGCATCGCGCAAGCCTACGCCGAGGACTAGACTGCCTGCTCTTCGCGGACGTAGCTCAGTTGGTAGAGCGTCGGCTTCCCAAGCCGAAGGTCGCGGGTTCGACCCCCGTCGTCCGCTTCGAACGCGGACGACGGGCGTGCTGCTCGACGGCTACGGGGCCTGCCAGGGAACGGTCGCCGTGTAGGTGCTTGTGCCGTTCGGCACGGAGTCCCGGCCGCGGCTACACACCGCTTATTCGATCCTTGCGACGCCGGATGTCGTCCTGATAGTCTGCCCGAAGTTGGTGCATCGATTTGAGATGCACTCGGGGGACGGACCTGGGGGGTCGCGCCGCGTCGTCGTGCGCGCTCATCGAGCACCAGTACCTTAATGGGTCAAAGGAGCGGCCTTAAAAGCCGTTGATGTGGGTTCGAGCCCCGCCTGGTGCATGGATGTCTGCATTCATTCACCGAAAGTCCTAGGCGTGCGCCGCGAGAGCTTCAGCGACCCGGCGACGAACCTGCTCGACCGGCTCGACGCGTCGATCGCCGAGCAGGGCGCGGACGACGCGCTGCTGACGATCGTGCCCTTCCGCCCGTCGCCTGCCGACGTCGACCTGCGCGTGTGCGACCGCGCCTGGGGCGAGTCGGTCGCGGGTCGGCGGGCGCTCGACGTGCTCGCGCGCTCGACGGACCCGGCCACCGTGTCGCTCGCGGAGGGACGGCTGGCGGCGCGCTTCGCGAACGTGCGGCTGGCGGCGCTCGGCACGGCGCTCGAGCGCGGCGGGGCAGACCCGCTCGCGACGCACCCGGTGGCACCCGCACGCCGCTGGACCGTCAACTTCGGCGACCCCAACACGACGAAGGCGCTGCACGTCGGGCACCTGCGCAACGTCGCGCTCGGCAACTCGCTCGCGAGCGCCGCCGAAGCGCTCGGGATGCAGGTCGTGCGGCAGAGCCGCGTGGGCGACTTCGGCCGCAACATGGGCGAGGCGATGGCCGGCTACCTGCGCCACGGCGGCGGGCGGGAGCCGGGACGCGACGACGTCAAGGGCGACCATCTGATCGGCGACTGCTACGTGCGCTACGTGCGCGAGCTCGCCGAGCGACCGAGCGACGCTCCCGACGCGAACGACGGCGACGCCGCGCTCACCCGCGAGCGCGAGGTGCGCCGCGACGCCGCCGAGGAGCTGCTCGCTCGCTGGCGCGACGGC
>DATHEP010000484.1:0-14887 GCA_035318525.1 Conexibacter sp. | reverse complement strand
CCGCGCCGACGGCGAGGATCGCCGCCTGCGGCTCGTTGACGATCGCCGTGAAGCGGGCGACGCCGAGCATGCCGAGGTTCGAGACCGTGAAGGTGCCGCCGTCCAGCTCGTCCGGCGTCAGCGCGCCGTCGCGCGCGCGCTCGGCGAGCCGGCGCGCGTCGGCGGCCAGCTCGTCGAGCGGGCGGCGGTCGGCGTCGCGCAGCACCGGCACGAGCAGCGTGTCGCCGGCCGCGACCGCGATCCCGACGTTGACGTGCTCGTGCAGATGGAGGCGGCCGCCGCGGTAGGAGCCGTTGACGCGCGGGTGCTCGCGCAGCGCGAGCGCGACGGCGCGCACGACGAGGTCGTTGAGCGACGGCGCCGGGTCGCGCTCGGCGCGCAGTCGCTCGCGCAGCTCGCACAGCGCGCCGGCGTCGACGTCGGCCGCGACGGTGAACTCGGGCACGGTCGCCTTGGCGGCCGCCATGCGGCGGGCGATCACGGCCTGCGCGCGCGTCAGCTCATCGGCCTCCGCCTCGCCCTGCGCGTCCGTCGCGGCGCAGAGCGCGGTCGCGCCGGCCTCGCGCAGCGCGCGCATCACGTCGGCGCGCACGATCCGCCCGCCCGGGCCGCTGCCCTCCAGGGTCGCGAGGTCGACTCCGGCCTCCTCGGCCATGCGGCGCGCGGCAGGTGCCACCTTGGGGACGGAGACGGTCATTCGCGCGCCTCCGCCACGGCGCTCGGCCGGCCGGCCGAGCGCGCACCGTCGCCGGCCTCGCCGGCCGTGTGCAGCAACGAGGTCTTGTAGGCGGTCCGCGGCATGCTGCCGGGTTCGAGCAGCGTCACCGCCACGCGCACCTGGAGCTGCCTGCGCACCTCGGCCGCGATCCGCTCGGCGACGGCGGCGGCTGCGTCCGGCGAGAGCGGCGCGGCGGCCTCGATCTCGACCGGGATCGGGTCGTCGAAGCGCACGTGGAGGCGGTGCTCGCGCCAGACGCGCATGTTCGAGGTCACGGCAGCCGCGCCGGCGCGCAGCGCCACGTCGCGGATCGCCGACGGGAACACGTTCATGCCCTTGTAGATGAGCATGTCGTCGATGCGGCCGAGGCAGCGGATCCGCGGCGCGCCGCGCCCGCAGGAGCAGCCGACGCCCTCGACGACGACCTGGTCGCCGGAGCGGAAGCGGATCAGCGGCGTCGCGTCGCGCGCGAGCGTCGTATAGACGACCTCGCCCGCGGCGCCCTCGCCCCAGGCGAGCGACGCGCCCGTCTGCGGGTCGATCAGCTCGGCCCACACCTGGCCGAGGCCGGTGAAGTGCATGCCCGCGTGCGCCTCGCACTCGGCCCACATGCCGGCCATCACGTCGCTCAGCCCCATCACCTCGCGGACGTCGATCGCGCCCCACGCGCGCAGCAGCTGCTCGCGCACCTCGGGCTCGCCGAGGCCCGGCTCGCCGCCGCCGATCAGCGTGCGGATGCCGAGCTCGCCCGGCGCCCGGCCGACCAGCCGCTCGCAGTGCTCGGTGAGGTAGAGCAGGAACGAGGTGGTGGCGCTCAGGCACGTCGCGCCGACCCCGTCGATCGCGCTCAGCATGCGCTCGGGCGTGTACCCACCCATCCACGCGAGCGTCGCGCCGACGCGGCGCAGGCCGTCGGCGAACGACAGCCCGCCGGCGACCATCGGCAGGCTCGTGAGGTGCACGACGACGTCGTCGGGACGGATCCCGGCGGTGAAGAACATGTTCGCGACGCCGTCGCTCCAATGCTCCACGTCGTTGGCACTGAGGCCGTAGTAGACGGGCCGCCCGCTCGTCCCGGAGGAGCTGACGAGCTGCACGATGCCCGCCGTCGGCTGCGCCTGGTTGCTGCCCAGCGCCGCCTGCTCGGTGCGGTCCTCGTGCGCCCCGCGCAGCTCGTCCTTGCTCGTGAAGGGAAGCTGCCTCAGCAGCTCGCGCGCGGCGGCGCCCTCCCGCGGGGTCTGCAGCAGCTCGGCCTGCTCGGCGAGCTTCTCGCGATAGAAGGACGAGCGCCCGAAGACGTCGACCAGCGTGCTGCCCAGCCGCCCCGCCTGCCGCGCCTGCACGTCCTCCCACGTCAACGGGTCGAGGGCGGGATTCCAGAAGCGATCTCCCGTCGCGGTCATCGACAGCGACGCTAACAACGCGCTTCTGACGCGCCTATGGACGAAACAGACGGCGCGGCGCGCGCCCGTCTGGCCCAAACCGCCAGCCGTGCCGCCTACGCGTCGAGTATCGCGCCGAGCGTGCGGATCTCCAGCGCGAGCTGGATCGCGAAGCGGTCCGCGGCCGACTGGAAGTCCCGCCCGAGCAGCTCCTCGATGCGCGCGACGCGGTACTTCGCCGTGTTGATGTGGCAGCCGGCGAGGGCGGCGGCGTTGGTGACGCGGAAGTTCGTCTGCACCAGCGTCTCCAGGAACTCCGTCCAGCCGGAGTCGTGCTCCGTGTCGTAGGCGGCCAGCGGGCCGAGCACCGTCTCGACGAACCTGCGCATCTCCTCGCCGCCGGCCGGCTGCGCGAGCAGTCCGTAGACGCCCAGCTCCTCGTACAGCAGGACGGGGCGCCGCGTGCCGACGCGCCGCGCGACCGCGGCCGCGATGCCGGCCTCCTCGGAGGAGCGTTTCAGCTCCAGCGGCTCGGCGACGCTCGTGCCGACGCCGACGACGAAGTCCGCCTCGGCGATCCCGGCGCGCAGCCCCCCGATCGCGCGCGGCAGCGCGTCGTCGCGGAAGGCCGGGTCGTCCGGCGTCTCCGGCAGCACGATCCACAGCGCGTGCGCGTGCTCGACGACGACGGCATGCGGCGCCTCCTGCGCCAGCCGCGCGCGCAGCTCGCGCTGCAGGCGCGCGATCAGCGTCTGGAACTGCGACGACAGCGCCGCCAGGCGCTCGCCGGGGCGCAGCTCGAGCACGGCGCAGCGGTAGCGCTCCGCGACCGGCACGTGCAGCCGCCGCAGCAGGCTCGCCGCCTCCTCGGGCGCGCTCGCCGCCAGCAGGTGCTCGACGATGTCGTCCTCGAGGCGGCCGCGCACCGCGTCCAGCTCGCGCGCGCGCACGATGTCGAGCGCGAACAGCACCGACGCCTGCTCGAGCACGCGCACGTCCTCGGCGGTGTCGGCGTCGTGCGCGTGCGCGGCGACGAGGAAGCCGAGCGTGTCGGCACCGACGTTCACGCGCACCGCCACGAGGCTGCGCGCGTCGTCGAGCCGCAGCGTGCGCACGCGGTCGTGCTCGCCCCAGTCGTCGGCCGCCTCGCGCAGCAGCGGCTCGTGCCCGGCCAGCTCGTCCGCCTCCGCCGACGTCGCCGTGACGGCGCCGGTCGCGTCGAGCAGCAGCACCGGCAGGTCCACGAGCTGCGACAGCCGCGCCAGCAGCGGGTGCGCACCCTCGCCGCGCAGCAGCATGTCGGTGAACTCGTCGTGCAGCTCGAGCACCCGCTCCAGCTGGCGCTCGTGCTCGCGCAGCTGGCGCATGATCATCGCCGAGTGGACGATCACCGCGAGCTGCGGGGCGATCGCCGTCATCAGCTCCAGGTCGTCGGCGTCGAAGTCGCCGTCGACCTTGTCGATCGCGTGGAAGACGCCGATCGACTGCCCCTCGATCCGCAGCGGGACCGTCAGCAGGCGCGTGATCGCGTGGCGCACGGCGAAGCGGCGGATCACGCGCGGGTCGTGGCGCGCATCGTTGGTGACGTACGGCTCGCCGGTCACGAACACCGACGCTGCATTGCCGCCGTCCGACAGCGAGACGCGGTACTCGTTGACCAGCTCGGGCGACAGACCGAACGCCGGCTGCTGCGTCACGAGCGCGCCCGCCTCGGCGTCGTAGAGCATCACCCCGCCGCCGTGCGCGTGCAGCAGCCCGGCGATCTTCTCGATCACGTCGGCGAGCACCTGCTCGTAGTCCGCGCCGGAGACGACGATGCTGCCGATCTCCGACAGCGCCCGCAGCTTGCGCGCGGCGAGCGGCTCGAGCCCGGGCGGCTCCTCGGACCCGGGGGCTGCGGAAGCCGGACGCATCTCTGTCAGAGCGTAGCGACTGGCCATCGTCGTCCAGCGGCGCCGGGCGCGCCGCCGTGCCTCACTCCGCGCTCGGTTCGATGCGCGCGAGGACCGCGCCGACGGCGGCCTCGTCGCCCTCCTCGACCAGCAGCTCCCGCACGGTGCCGGCGGCCGGCGCTTCGACGTCGGCCTGCACCTTCTCCGTCTCGACAGTCGCCAGCACGTCGCCCTCGACGACCTGCTCCCCCGCCTCGACCATCCACTCGACGATCACGCCGGTCTGCATCGTGTCGCCCCACTTCGGCATCGTGACGTCGATCATCGGCGCGCCTCCGCCGGCCGCACGCTCGCGGTCGGCGCCGCCGCCACCTGCCGGATCGCCGCGCCGACGCGCTCGGCGTCGACCAGCAGCGCCCGCTCCAACGGCGGCGAGAAGGGCATCGGCACGTCCGGACAGGCGACGATCGCGGGCGCGCAGCGCAGCGCGTCCCACGCCGCCTCGACCACGCGCGAGACGATCTCCGCCGCCGCGCCGGCCGTGCGCCGCCCGTTGTCGCAGACGACGAGCCGCCCGGTCCGCGCGACCGACGCGAGGATCGCGTCGAGGTCGAGCGGCACCAGCGTGCGCGGGTCGATCACCTCGACCGAGCAGCCGCCGTCCTGCGCGGCCTGCTCGGCGGCCGCGAGTGCCGCCTGCACGGTCGAGGCGATCGCTACGACGGTCACGTCGTCGCCCGCGCGCTTGACGTCAGCGACGCCCAGCGGGATCTCGAACGACTCCTCCGGGACGGGACCGCGCGTGCCGCCGAGCGCGGCGTCGCGGAAGAAGACGACGGGGTTCGGGTCGCGCACGGCGGCCGTCATCAGGCCCTTCGCGTCGGCCGGCGTCGAGGGCACGACGACCTTGATCCCGGCGCCGTGCATCATCATCGCGTGCGGCGCCTCGGAGTGCTGGGCGGCGGCCGAGGAGGACGGACCGAGCTGCGCCATGTAGACGATCGGCAGCTCCGCCCTGCCGCCCGACATGTAGCGCCAGCGCGCCGCCTGGTTGAGCACCTGATCCATCGCCAGGTACAAAAACGAGCCGTACATCAGGTCGACGACGGGCCGCAGGCCGGTCATCGCCGCGCCGACCGCGGCGCCCGCCATCGTCGCCTCGGAGATCGGCGTGTTGCGCAGGCGCGCGGCGCCGAACTCCTCGATCAGGCCGCGCGTCGCGCCGGACACGGAGCGGTCGACGTCCTCGCCCATCACGATCACGCGCTCGTCGGCGCGCATGACGTCGCGCAGCGCCTCGTTGAGCGCACGCGTGAAGTACTGCATGCGCGGCTTCTGACGCGTCACGCGACCCCCTCGACCAGCACGCCCAGCTCCGCCTCGTCGGGATCGGGCAGCGGGCTCGCCTGCGCCCAGGCGAGCGCGGAGTCGAGCTCGGCCTCGACCTCCGCGCGCAGCTCGCCGAGCGTCGCGTCGCCCATCTGACCCGCGGCGACGAGCTGCGCCGCGAACAGCGCGATCGGGTCGCGCTCGCGCCAGGCGGCGACCTCGTCGTCGGTGCGGTAGGGGCTGGTGAACGCCTCCTCGCCGATCAGGTGGCCGTGCGTGCGGTAGGTGACCGCCTCGACGAGGCTCGGGCCGTCGCCGCCGCGCGCGCGCTCGCAGGCGCCGCCGACGACGTCCTGGACCGCGCGCAGGTCGTTGCCGTCGACGCGCGTGCTCGGCACGCCGAACGGCGTGCCGCGGTCGACGATGCGCCCGGCGGTCAGCTCGTCGGTCGCGCTCCACTCCGCGAAGCCGTTGTTCTCGCACACGAAGACGACCGGCAGGCGCCAGATCGCCGCCATGTTGAGCGACTCCGACAGCACGCCCTCGTTCGCGGCGCCGTCGCCGAAGAAGGCGATCGTGACTCCGCCGTCGCCCATGACGGCGCTCGTCAGCGCCGAGCCGACGGCGATCGGGATGCCACCGCCGACGATGCCGTTGGTGCCGAGCACGCCGTGCTCCAGCGACAGCAGGTGCATCGAGCCCCCGCGGCCGCGGCAGTAGCCGCCCTCGCGGCCCATCAGCTCCGCGAACATCGGCCCCGGCTCGCAGCCCTTGGCGAGCGCGTGGCCGTGGCCGCGGTGCGTGGAGGTGATGCGGTCGCTCGCCGCGAGCGAGCCGCAGGCGCCGACGGCGACCGCCTCCTGGCCGATGCTGAGATGCACGAAGCCCGGCAGCAGCTGCTGCTTGGACAGCTCAGCCAGCCGCTCCTCGAAGGCGCGCACGAGCAGCATCCGGCGCAGCGCGGCGAGATCGTCGGTGGGGGCTCGGTTGAGGTCCATGTTGGATCCCGGCGCGGTGCCGGAGGCTGCGACGATAGCTGCGCGGGAGGCCGCCTCTCCATGGCCCGTTCGCCCCATCGCTCCCGCGGCGTGTTGGCCGAAACGGACATGGAGCGGACCGCCGCCGGACACTAGATTGCCGCCATGAGCATCGCAGGCAGCAGCGACGCCGAGCGCGCGGCAGCCGAGTCCCTGCGTCGGCTCACGGAGCGGACCGCCAGGTCCGGCGAGCTGCACCGCTCGAGCGCCGAGCTGCTGCCGATGGTGGCGACCGGCACGCTCAAGGTCCCGTATCCGATCTACGTCGCCTCGGCGCGGGGCGCGCGCGTCGTCGACGTCGACGGCAACGAGTTCATCGACCTCACGATGGGCTTCGGCCCGCACATCCTCGGGCACGCGTCGCCACTCGTGACCGACGCCGTGCGCGAAGCCGTCGGGCGTGGCCTCCAGTTCGCGCTGCACAGCCCGTACCAGGAGCCGCTGGCGCGCCTCGTCTGCGACGCCCATCCGGCCAACGAGATGGTGCTGTTCTGCAACTCGGGCACCGAGGCGACGATGCACGCGATCCGGCTCGCGCGCGCGTTCAGCGGGCGCACGACGATCGCGATGTTCGAGGGCAGCTACCACGGTGCCCACGACTACGCGATGGTGACGGCCGACCCGGCCAGCCCGGCGGACGCGCCGCTGCCGCTCGGCCGCGGCGCGGGCGTGACGGCGGAGGCGGTCTCGACCGTCGCGATGCTGCCGTACTGGAGCGACGCCGCGTTCGACGCGATCCGTGCGCGCAAGGACGAGCTGGCCGCCGTGCTCGTGGAGCCCGTCCAGGGCTCCAACCCGCAGACCGAGCACGCCGACTGGTTGCGCGAGCTGCGCGCCGTCTGCAGCGAGGCTGGCGTGCTGCTGCTCGTCGACGAGGTGCTGTCCGGCTTCCGCCTCGGCTACGGCGGCGCACAGGGCACGTTCGACGTCGCCGGGGACCTCGTCACCTACGGCAAGGTGATCGGCGGCGGACTGCCGATCGGCGCCATCGCCGGCCGCCGCGACGTGATGGAGCTGTTCGCGCCCGAGGCCGGCGCGCGCCAGGTCTTCTCGACCGGGACCTTCAGCGGCAACCCGATGAGCATGGCCGCCGGCGCGGCCGTGCTCGGGCGCCTGCTCGCGCATCCCGAGGACTACAAGCACCTGGAGCGCCAGAGCCGGCGGCTGGTGGACGCGTTCGACGCGTTCTGCGCCGAGCACGGCCTGCCCGCGCACGTCCAGCGCGCCGGCTCGATCATGTTCCTGCGGCTGCAGCGCGCGGCGACGCCGCTGCGCACGGCGCGCGACGTGGCGGCCGCCACCGCTGCGCCCGCGGTGCACGACGCCTTCCAGCTCAAGCTGCTCGAACGCGGGGTGATCCTGCCCGGCATCCATCAGTTCCACCTCTCCACCGCTCACACGGCGCAGGACGTCGACAGCGTGATCGCGGCTTGCGAGGAGGCGCTGCTCGAGCTGGCGCACGAGGGCTGGCCCGATGCGCCCGACGCGTAGGCACCACGCCCGCCCGGGCACGGTCCGGGGAGACAGTCGCCCGCAGCGTAAGTGGGCTGCAAAGGACAATGACGCGGCACCGACCGCGAGTTACGGTCACCGGGCTGGCTCGGTTAATCCTGGGAAGGAGAGAGCGAAATTGGAACCCCTGACTCCGCGTCCCGGTGACGATCGCCCGGACGCCATGCCCTCGCTCACGCGACGGCGACTGCTGGTCGTGGGAGCGCAAGGCGCTGCGCTCGTCGCCGGCGGCGGGCTGCTCGCGGCATGCGGCGACGACTCGACCGAGTCAGCCGGCACGACCGCCACGGCGGCAGCACGCAGAGGTGGCACGATGACGGTCGGCATGCTCGGCAACGGCAGCTCCGAGACGTTGAATCCGGTGCTGACGTTGACGTCGGTCGACTTCATGCGTACGACCGCGCTGTTCGACCTGCTGTGGGCGACCGGTCCCGACGTCGCGAGCGTCGTCCCCAAGCTCGCGGCGTCGGCCGACCCCTCGCCCGACGCGAAGAAGTGGACGATCCACCTGCGCGAGGACGTGCTGTGGCACGACGGCTCGCCGCTGACCGCCGACGACCTCGTGTGGACGCTGAAGGCGTGGGGCGACCCCAGAAGCACCGCCAACGGCTCGGTGGCGCCGGTGATCGACTTCAGCGGCGTGCGCAAGCGCGGGCCGCTGAGCGTCGAGGTGCCGCTCAAGCTCAGCGTCGGCGAGTTCCCCACGCTCGTCAGCGTCTTCGGCTTCGGCATCATCAAGAACGGCTCGACGCCCGCCCAGCTGGCGACGAGACCGATCGGCACCGGCCCCTACAAGTTCAAGTCGTTCACCGCCGGGCGCCAGAGCGTCTTCGTGGCCAACGACGACTACTGGGACGGGCGGCCGCCGATCGACACGCTGATCGTCGACTCGACCTTCACCGACGACACGGCGCGCGTCAACGCGCTGCTCGCGGGGAACGTCCAGGTCGCGCCGCGGACGCCGTACCTGCTCGCCAGACAGAATGCATCGTCCTCGCAGGCGAGAGTGATGAAAGCAACCGCGCCGAACGCGTACATGTTCAGCCTGCGCGTCGACCAGCCGCCGTTCGACGACGTGCGCGTGCGCAAGGCGATCAAGCTGATCGCCGACCGCCCGGCGCTGATCGACGGCGCGCTCGCCGGCTACGGCGTGCCCGGCAACGACCTGCTCGGTCAGGACGCGAAGTACTTCGCCAGCGACCTGTCGCGCGAGCAGGACATCGAGCAGGCGAGAAGCCTGCTGAAGGCCGCCGGGCGCGAGGGCATGAGCGTGACGTTGCAGACCTCGAACGCGGCCGCGGGCCTGCTGGAGGCGGGCACGCTGTTCGCCCAGCAGGCGAAGGCGGCGGGCGTGAACGTCAAGGTGCAGAAGCTGGAGTCGTCGGTGTACTACACCGACGCGGGGGGTTGGATGACGCGCACGTTTGGGGAGAACCTCAACGGCATGGCCTATCCCTCCCTCACCAGCGCCTACCTGTCGCAGTTGTGGACCGACGCCCCCTACAACGACGGACACTGGGGCTCGCGCCCGGGCCAGGGCGACAGACCGCTGTTCGACGCGATCGGCGCGCTCGAGGAGGCGCGCGCCCAGGAGCTGTGGAACGAGGTGCAGCAGAAGCAGTTCGAGGAAGGGCCGTACCTGATCTGGGGCAACGCCGACTTCGTCGACATGGTCGCGCCCGACGTCACCGGACTCAGACCCTCGGCGGCCGGACCGCTCAACAACTACGACTTCAGTAAAGCCGGATTGTCGGCTTAACTGAAAACGGGCAGCGCGGCGCTCGGCAGAACAACCCCGATGTCCTCCGTGGCCGCGCCCCCCGAAGCGACCGTCGCAGGAAGCGAACCGCCGGCCCGCGCCGCGTCCCCTGGCCGGCCGGTGGCGCGCTTCCTGCGGCGTCGTTTGGCAGCCGGCCTGGGGACGCTGCTGGTCGCCTCGGTGCTGATCTTCCTCGCGACCAACGCACTGCCAGGCGACGTCGCCCAGGTCGTGCTGGGCAAGAGCGCGACGCCGGCGTCCGTCAGCCAGCTCCGCACGGACCTCGGGCTCGACGAGCCACTCGTCGAGCGCTATGGCACGTGGCTCGCGGGCGCCGTGCAAGGCGACCTCGGGCAGTCGGCCGTGCGGCGCGCGCAGGGCGTCCCGGACGCGCCCATCTCGGAGATCATCGGGACGCCGCTGCGCAACAGCTTCGTGCTGGCGCTCATCACGATGGCGCTGCTGGTGCCGCTGTCGCTGCTGCTCGGCACGCTCGCGGCCGTGCGCGCGGGCCGCGCGACGGACTACGGCGTCTCCTACGGCGCGCTCGTGCTCGGAGCGCTGCCGGAGTTCGTGCTGGGGACGTTCCTGATCCTGATCTTCTTCTCCCAGCTCGACCTGCTGCCGCCGGTCGCGCTCGTGCCCCCCGGCGCCAGCCCGCTCGCGAATCCCGACGCGCTCGTGCTGCCGGTGCTGACGCTGCTCGGCGTCTCGCTCGCGTTCTGCGCGCGGCAGGTGCGCGCGGGCGTGATCCAGGCGCTGCGCCAGGACTACGTGATGATGGCGCGACTCGGCGGCCTGCGCGAGCGGCGCGTGCTGTGGCGCTACGCGCTGCGCAACGCGCTCGGCCCGACGGTGCAGACGTTCGCGCTCTCGATCCTCTACCTGTTCGGCGGCATCATCGTCGTCGAGTCGCTGTTCGCCTATCCCGGCATCGGGCAGCTGCTCGTGCAGGCCGTCTCCACGCGCGACGTGACGCTCGTGCAGGGCATCACGCTGGTGCTGGCGGCGATCTACATCGCGGTCAACATCGTCGCCGACCTGATCGTCGTGCTGCTCGTGCCGAAGCTGCGGACAGGGCTGCGATGAGCGCCGTCGGCTCGACCCGCGGCCTGCTGACGCCGACTGCCCCGACGCCCGCCAAGCGCCGCCGGCGCTTCCTGGCCAGCGGCGAGGGGATCGCCGGCCTGGCGATCCTGCTGTTCGTCGTGGCGGTCGCGCTGATCGGGCCGCTCGTCGCGCCGCACGCGCTCGACGCGCCGATCGGGCCGCCGGGCGCGCCGCCGGGCGACGGCGCGCCGCTGGGCACCGACGTGCTCGGGCGCGACGTGCTGAGTCGCGTGCTGTACGGCGGCCTGTCGGTGCTGCGCCTGTCGGTCGCGACGATCGCGCTGACGTACCTGATCGGCGGAACGATCGGCATGCTCGCGGGGCTGTCGCGCTCGCACCTCGACCCGCTGCTGATGCGGACCGTCGACATCTTCCTGTCGCTGCCGTCGCTGCTGCTGATCCTGCTGCTGATCGCCGGCGCCGGCCAGAGCGAGGTCGTCCTGATCGTGGCGATCGTGCTGGTGCTGTTCCCGGGCGCGGCGCGCATCGTGCGCACCGCGACGCTGGAGATCTCGACCGCCGGCTACATCGAGGCAGCCGTCGGCCGCGGCGAGCGGACCGTCGCGATCATGCGCCGCGAGGTGCTGCCGAACATCGCGCCGGCGATCCTCGCCGACCTCGGCGTGCGCTTCTCCAGCGCGATCGTGCTCGCCGCGAGCGTCAACTTCCTCGGGCTCGGCGCCAGCCCGCCGGCCGCCAACTGGGGCCTGATGATCGCCGAGAACCGCCCGATCATCACCACCAACCTGTGGTCGGTGCTCGTGCCCGCCGCCTTCCTGGCGCTGCTGACGATCTCCGTGAACATGATCGGCGACGCCTACGTGCGCAGCCTCGGACGATCGGACCGGCGATGAGCGCCCCGCTGCGGCCCGCGCCGACGCGGAACGAGACGGCGCTCTCGCTCGCGGGGCTCGACGTGCGCCTGCTCGACGGCGACCCGATCGTCGAGCAGGTCGACGTCACGCTGGCGGCCGGCGAGATCCTCGGGCTCGTCGGCGAGTCGGGCTCGGGCAAGACGACGACGGCGCTGTCGCTGCTGGGCTACAGCCCCGACGGCGTCGAGATCAACGGCGGCTCGCTCGCGGTCGCGGGCGTGGAGCTGCGGATGGACGACTCGATGCGCGCCTCGCGCGGCTCGGTGATCTCCTACGTGCCGCAGGACCCGAGCCGCGCGCTGAACCCCTCGCTGCGCATCGCCGAGGCGATCGAGGACATCTTCGCGGCCCACGGCGACGCGCACGCGACCGGCGAACGGCGCGCGATTGGCGTCGCCGCGCGCATGCTCGACACGGTCGGCCTGCCGGCGACGCCGGCCTTCGCCCGGCGCTTCCCGCACCAGCTCTCCGGCGGCCAGCAGCAGCGCGTCTCGATCGCGGTCGCGCTCGCGTGCGACCCGGCCGTCGTCGTGCTCGACGAGCCGACGACCGGCCTCGACGTCGTCACGCAGGCGCGGATCCTGTCCGAGCTGCTGCGGCTGCGCGACGAGCAGCGCATCTCGATGGTCTACGTGACGCACGACCTGGCGGTCGTCGCGCGGATCGCCGACCGCATCGCCGTGATGTACGCGGGCCGGATCGTCGAGCAGGGACGCGCCGAGACGGTGCTGCGCCATCCGCGTCACCCCTATACGCGCGGCCTGCTGGCGTCGATCCCGGACCACGTCCGCCCGCGCGCGCTGGAGCCGATGCCGGGGATCGCGGTCGGCGTCGGCGAGCGGCCCACCGGCTGCGCCTTCGCGCCCCGCTGCCCGCAGCGCACGGAGCGCTGCGAGCAGGAGCTGCCGCCGCTGGACGCGATCGGCGAGCGCCACGAGGTGCGCTGCTTCCACTGGCAGCAGACGCCCCCGGTCAAGGCGATCCCGCTGGCCGCGCTGCGGCGCCGCCGGCGGCCGCAGGAGCCGCTGCTGCGCGTCGAGCGCCTGCACGCCGAGCACCGCTCGCGCAGCGAGACCTTCGTCGCCGCGCACGACGTCAGCTTCGCCGTCGCCCGGGGAGCGTGCGTCGCGCTGGTCGGCGAGTCGGGCTCGGGGAAGACGACGATCGCACGTGCGATCGCCGGCCTGCACCCCGTCGCAGGCGGTCGGATCCTGCTCGACGAGCAGGAGCTGCCGAGCCTGATTCGCCGGCGCAGCACTGATCAGCGCCGCCGCGTGCAGCTCGTCTCGCAGAACCCCGCCGACGCGCTGAACCCGCGCCACACGGTGCGCGACACGATCGGGCGCCCGGCGCGCGTGCTGCGCGGCTTGGACGGGCGCGCGCTGCCGGCCGAGGTCGACCGACTGCTGGAGTGCGTGCGCCTGCCGGCGCGGCTCGCGAGCCGCTACCCGCGCGAGCTGTCGGGCGGCGAGCGCCAGCGCGTTGCGATCGCACGGGCGCTGGCCGCCGACCCGGAGCTGATGCTGTGCGACGAGATCACCTCCGCGCTCGACGTCTCCGTGCAGGCGGCCGTGCTCAAGCTGCTCAACGACCTGCGCGACGACCTCGGCCTGAGCCTGCTGTTCATCACGCACGACCTCGGCGTCGTGGCGTCGGTCGCCGACGAGCTGCTCGTGCTGGAGAACGGCGCCGTCTGCGAGCGCGGGCCGACCGCGACGGTGCTGTCGGCGCCCGAGCACCCCTACACGCAGCGGCTGCTGCAGGCGGCGCCGAGCGTGGCCGAGGCGATCGACGCGTGGGATGCGCGCGAGGCGGTCGCCGCGACGCGCGAGACGCCGGCCAGGTAGCGATGCCCGCTCGCAGCTCCAAGACGCTGACGGCGTCCGCCGCTGCCGCGCTCGTCGCCCGCGGGACGACGGTGATGGTCGGCGGCTTCGGCCTCGTCGGCAAGCCGCTGACGCTCGTCGACGCGCTGTTGGGCAACGACGACGCGCACGAGCTGACCGTCATCTCGAACAACCTCGGCGAGCCCGGTCGCGGCCTCGGCGCGCTGCTGTGCGAGGGCCGCATCCGCAAGGCGGTCGGCTCCTTCTTCACGAGCAACCCCGACGCGGTCGCCGCCCACGCCGCGGGCGAGCTGGAGGTCGAGCTGCTGCCGCAGGGGACGCTCGCGGAGGCGATCCGCGCGGGCGGCGCCGGCATCGGAGCCTTCTACGTGCGCACGGCGGTCGGCACGCGGCTCGCAGACGGCCGCGAGCTGCGCGAGATCGACGGCGTGCCGCACCTGCTCCAGCACGCGCTGCGCGCCGACGTGGCGCTCGTGCGCGCGGCGCGCGCCGACGCGCTCGGCAATCTCGTCTACGACAAGACCGCGCGCAACTTCAACCCCGACATGGCGAGCGCCGCACGCACGGTGATCGCGGAGGTGGACGAGATCGTCGAGGTCGGCGCGCTGGCGCCCGGCGAGGTCGTCACGCCGCACCTGTTCGTCGACCACCTCGTGCTCGCGGGGGTGGCCGCGTGAGCGTCGCCGAGACGATCGCGCGGCGGGTCGCGCCGCAGCTCGCCGACGGCGAGGTCGCGAACCTCGGCATCGGCATCCCGACGCTCGTCGCCGACCACCTCCCGCCCGGGCGCGCGGTCGTCCTGCAGACGGAGAACGGCATGCTCGGCGTCGGGCCGACGCCGACGGGCGCCGCCGTCGATCCGAACCTCGTCAACGCGGGCAAGCTGCCCGTCTCCGAGCTGGCGGGCGCGTCCTACTTCTCCAGCTCGGCGTCGTTCGCGATGATCCGCGGCGGCCACGTCGACGTGGCGGTGCTGGGCGCGCTGCAGGTCGACGAGCGGGGGCGGATCGCCAACTGGTCGGTCCCCGGGCGGCCGATCCTCGGCGTCGGCGGCGCGATGGACCTGCTCGTCGGCGCACGCCGCGTGATCGTCGCGACGACGCACCTGACGAAGGCGGGCGAGCCGAAGCTCGTGCGCGCGTGCAGCTTCCCGCTGAGCGCCGAGCGGCGGGTCGACCTCGTCGTGACCGAGCACGCCACGTTCGCGGTCGATGACGTCGACGGGCTGACGCTCATCGAGCTGGCCGACGGCACCTCGTTCGAGTGGCTGTGCGAGCACACCGCGGCGGACTTCGCGGTCGCGCGCGCGCTGCGGAGGGCCGGCGCGTGAGCGGCGAGGCGTGGATCGTCGGCGCGGTCCGCACGCCGATCGGCCGGCTCGGCGGCGCCTTGAGCGCCGTGCGGCCGGACGACCTCGCGGCGCTCG
>DATHEP010000483.1:0-10167 GCA_035318525.1 Conexibacter sp. | reverse complement strand
GCGGGCGAAGGCTCGCAGCCGGGAGGAATCCCGGCGGGCACTGCGAATAGAGGCGCGTATGGGTTTCTCGACGCATCGGAGTCACCAGTGACCGGCCAGGCCAAGGTCATCGCCTTCGCCAACCAGAAGGGCGGCGTCGCGAAGACCACCACCACGCTGAATCTCGCTGTGGCCTTTGCGGAAGAGGGCCATCGCGTGCTGTGCTGCGACATGGACCCCCAGGGCAACCTGACGATGTCGCAGGGGATCGACCCCGACACGGTCGAGACGTCGATGTACGACGTGCTCGTGCACCACACCTCGATCCGCGAGGCGATCCGCAAGCGCGAGATCGACGTCGCCTGCTCCTCGATCGACCTCGCCGGCGCCGAGATCGCGATGGCCGCCCAGATCGGCCGCGAGCGCTCGCTGCAGAAGGCCTTCAGAGCGATCGAGGACGACTACGACTTCATCTTCATCGACACCCCGCCGAGCCTGGGGCTGCTCACGATCAACGCCCTCACGGCCGCGCACAAGGTGATCGTCCCCGTCCAATGCGAGTATCTGTCGATGCGGGGCCTCATCCAGCTCCAGAACACCCTCTCGATGATCCGCGAGAACCTCAACCCCAACGTCGAGATCGAGGGCATTCTGCCCACGCTCTTCGACACGCGGACGCTGCACGCCAAGGAGGCGATCGAGATCCTCGAGGAGAACTTCGGGGACCGGGTGTTCGCGTCGCGGATCAAGAAGACGGTCCGCTTCGCCGAGGCTCCCGTAAAGGGTATGTCGGTGCTGAAGTACGAACCGGACGGCGTCGCTGCCCATTCCTATCGGGCGCTCGCGAAGGAGGTTCTCGGCAATGGCCGGAAGTAGACGTGCGAGCATGCGGGAGGGCCCGCTCGCGGCCCTCTTCCGCAGAACCGAGGACGACGCGCCCGTGCAGACCGAGGCGGCCGCCGTGCCCGCCGAGCAGCCGCCTGCCCCGCCCGCGCCTGCCCATCCGCGCGAGAGCGGCGTCCCGCACCCGTCGCTGCTCGCCTCCGAGGAGGCCGCCGCCGAGCGGGCCGAGGTCGCTCCCCCGTCCCCGCAGGAGCGCCTGCGCGCCGCCTTCTCCTCCGACATCCCGGAGAACATCCTCGAGCCGGTGCGGATGCCGCCGCGCGACGTCTACGCACGTGCAGACGAGCACGCTCCCGGCCGCGCGCCGGGGCTCGGGCCCGTGCTGCGCGTGGTCGGCGTCGGCGGAGCCGGCGTCAACGCCGTCAACCGCATGATCGAGGCCGAGGTCGCGGGCGTCGAGTTCATCGCCGTGAACACCGACCAGCAGTCGCTGCAGCAGTCGGCCGCACATCTGACAGTCTCGATCGGCGAGTCGCTCACGCGCGGTCTCGGCTCCGGCTCGGACCCGAGCATCGGGCGCCAGGCGGCGATGGAGGAATACGACCGCGTCAAGTCGCTGCTCAAGGGCTCCGACATGATCTTCATCACGGCCGGCGCCGGCGGCGGCACCGGCACGGGCGCCGCGCCCGTCGTCGCGCGGATCGCGCGCGAAGTCGGTGCGCTGACCGTGGGCATCGTCACGAAGCCGTTCGGCTTCGAGGGCTCGCGTCGGCGCGGTCAGGCCGACGACGGCGTGCAGGCGCTCGCCGACGAGGTCGACACGCTGATCGTCGTGCCGAACGATCGCCTGCTGTTGGTGCTCGAGCGCGGCACCTCGATGGTCGATGCCTTCCGCGTCGCCGACGACGTGCTGCGCCAGGGCGTCCAGGGCATCTCCGACCTCGTCACGCTGCCGGGGCTCATCAACCTCGACTTCGCGGACGTGCGCACGATCATGTCCGACGCGGGCAGCGCGCTGCTCGGGATCGGCATGGGCGTCGGCGAGCGGCGCGCGATCGACGCGGCCGAGCAGGCCGTCGCGTCGCCGCTGCTGGAGACGAGCATGGAGGGCGCGCGCTCGATCCTGCTGTCGATCACCGGCGGCGCGAACCTGTCGCTGTGGGAGGTCAACGAGGCCGCGAAGGCGGTCTCCGAGGCGGCCCATCCGGACGCGAACATCATCTTCGGCGCGATGGTCGACGAGAAGCTCGACGACCAGGTGTGGGTCACGGTCGTCGCGACCGGCTACGGCGAGCAGCGCGGGCGTCGTGCGGCGCGCGACGAGCTGGGCGCCGCCGGGCTGCGCACGGAGCTGCGCGAGCCGGCCGGCGAGCCGCGCGTCTCGCGAGCGGCCGACCGCGCGCCCGTGGGTGCGCGATCCGGGTCCGGCGGGCGCGAGCTCGACGTGCCCGAGTTCATGCCGCGCCGATAAGAGATTCCGCCAGCTGCGCGCCCGTTGATGGCATGCTCCCGGCCGTGAACCAGCGCACGGCCGGGTCGCCATCGCATGGGGTCGTCGCCGCCGGCCATCCGCTGAGCGCGGAGGCGGGCGCCGACGCGCTGCGCGCCGGCGGGAACGCAGTCGACGCCGCTCTCGCCGCGATGCTCGCGTCGTTCGCGGCCGAGCCGCTGCTGAGCGGCCTGGGGGCGGGCGGCTACATGTTGGTCGTGCCGGGCGGCGAGCGGTTGTGGACGGGCCCGCGGGAGTCGACGACGGGGAAGCCCGTCGTGCTCGACTTCTTCGTCGAGGTCCCCGGGCGCGACGCGGATCAGGCACAGCGCGCCGAGCTGGTGCCGGTCGACGTCTCCTTCGGCGACGCGGTGCAGCTGTTCAACGTCGGCGCCGCGTCGGTCGGCACGTACGGGATGGTGCACGGCATTTGCACGGCGTCCGAGCGCTTCGGTCGGCTCCCGCTGCCCGAGCTCGCGGCGCCCGCGTCCGCGCTCGCGCGCGCCGGCGTGCCGCTCAACGCGCAGCAGGCCTACGTCGTCGAGATCCTCGGCGGCATCGTCACGCTGACGCCCGAGGTGGCGGCGATCTACGCGCCGCAGGGCCGCGTGCTGCGCGAGGGCGAGCTGCTGCACCAGCCGGACCTCGCGGGCGCGATCGAGCGGCTCGCGACCGAGGGCGCGCGGCCCTTCTACGAGGGCGATGTCGCGGACGCGGTGGTCGCGCTGCTGGCCGAGCAGGGCGGGCTGCTGACGGCCGCCGACCTCGCCGCGTACGAGACGGTCCTGCGTGAGCCGGTGCGCGCGCGCTACCGCGGCCGGGAGGTGCTGACGAACCCGCCGCCGTCGGCCGGGGGCACGCTGATCGCCTACGCGCTCGCGCTGCTCGACCGGGACTCGCCCCCGCCCACTCCGCCATCGCTCGAGGCGCTCGTGGCAGTGATGGAGGCGACGCAGCGCGAGCGCGGGCCGGACTTCCTCGACGGGCTCGACGAGCCGGGCTTCGCGGAGCGCTTCTTCGCCTCGCGCCTCGGCTCGACCACGCACATCGCGGTGATCGACGGATCCGGCGGCGCGTGCAGCGTCACGTGCTCGAACGGCGAGGGGGCCGGGATCGTAGTGCCGGGCACCGGGATCCACCTCAACAACATGCTGGGCGAGCACGACCTCAACCCGCTCGGCTTCCACATGTTCCCGCCGGGCCGCCGGTTGCCGAGCATGATGGCCCCGACCGCCGTGCTGCGCGACGGGACGCCCGAGCTCGTGCTCGGCAGCGCCGGCTCGAACCGCATCCGCTCGGCGATCCTGCAGACGATCGTCGCCGCCCTGGATCACGGCATGCGGGCGGGGGACGCGGTGCGCGCGCCGCGCATCCACTTCGAGGACGGGGTCATCTACGCCGAGCCCGGCGTCGACGTCGACGCGCTCGAGGCGGAGGGCCACGCGATCGCCCGCTTCCGCGCGCTGAACCTGTTCTTCGGGGGCGTGCAGGCGGTCGAGCGGGACCCGGCGACCGGCGCGCTGTCAGGCGGCGGCGACCCGCGGCGCGGCGGTGCGGCGGTGGTGGCGTGAGGCGGCTGGCGGCCACGGCCGTGTGCGCCGCCGCGCTGGCGCTCGGCGGCTGTGGCGCCGACTACCCGGACCTGATGGTCGTGACGCGCAGCGGGTCGCTTCCCGGCGCCAGATTGACGCTGCTCGTGAACGACGGGGGGACGGTGAGCTGCAACGGGGGTGAGGCGATCCAGTTGCCGCCGAGACCGTTGCTCGACGCGCGCGAGATCGCGAGAGAGCTGGTCGAGGAGGCGAGCGAGGATCTCGTCCTGCCGAGACCGCCCGGCGCGCTCCTGCGCTTCAGACTGGAGACCCAGGACGGCACCGTCACGTTCAGCGACGCCGACGCCGCCTCACGCCCCCTGCTCGGCCGCCTCGTCGCTCTCACACGGCTCATCGCACAAGATGTATGTGGACTCGCGCGATAATTGATGCAGTGCTGCGCAAAGTCTTCGCACGTTCACAGTCGTAGCGTGTAGACCGGCGGTTGCTGACCTCATAGCGTTCTCGGGGACGGAGGGTGCAACGGTGTGGTCGCCGTAGGCACTTGATACATGCACTCCGGGAGTGATCCTTCCGGTGGGTTCGATTCCCACGCCCTCCGCCACAAGCCTGACCGGGCGGCGCAAGAGCAGGCGCCACGATCATGCGCTGGGCTTCATCGACCCTCGCTCGACCGCCCGGTCGCGGCTTGAGGGGTCAGCACGATCCCGCTACACTGAATGGCGTATCAAGTGCCTGCACCACACCGCTGTACCGCCGGCCCGCCGCAAGGCGGGTCGGGTCGTTAAGCGGGGGTGGGTCGTCAGCCGGAACACCCAGCCGCGCTACGTGAACCGCACCTTGCCGTTCGACCTCGCCCGCGCCTGCGCATGAGAGACGAACTCCATGCGCTTCATTGCCGCGCGGAAGAGGCGAGTGACGAGGCGCAGGCGCGCGTTCTCGGAGCGCATGTCGAGCAGGCCCTGTTTCGCGTCGAGGCCGAAGTCGACCGTTCCGGCCATCTCGTAAGCCGTCATCTTCGCCAGCTCGAGCGGATCGGGCCGGTTGTCGGTCGCGCGTTCGACGAGATCGGCGTAGGTCTCGCGCGCGAGTGAAGCGACCGTGCCGTCGAGCGTCTCGGTGCGGTCGTCGAGGAACTCGACCGTCCCGGCCGGGTAGGCGAGTCGCTCCTCGCGCTCGAGGATCTGGAAGGGCCGCGTCCCGCGCGTGAGGATGTTGAGCCGGCCGTCCTCGGCGCGGTCGACGACCTCGGTGATCTCGCATGCGCAGCCGACCTCGCGCAGGCCGTCGTCGGCGAGCCACACGATCCCGAACTCGCTCGGCTCCTCCAGGCAGCGCGCCATCATCGCCTTGAAGCGCTCCTCGAAGACGTGCAGCGGCACGACCTCGCCGGGCAGCGCGACGAGCCCGAGTGGGAAGAGGGGGAAGTCGCGCACGGGTGGGGCCACCATGCGGCAAGTGTATGCCCGGTCCCGCCCGCGCCGGCCTGCGGCAGGGGTCGCCGGCCCGTGCCGCTCAACCGCACGCCGTGCGGGAACGTATTTCCCGACGATGCCCTCGACTGCGATCGTCTGGCTGCGGCGCGACCTGCGCGTCCATGACCATCCGCCGCTGGTCTCGGCGCTCGCGGCGCACGAGCGCGTCGTGCCCGTCTTCGTGCTCGATCCGGTGCTGCTGCGCGGCCGTTTCGCCTCCGGACCGCGGACCGCCTTCCGGCTCGAGTGCCTGCGGGAGCTCGACGACGCGCTGCGCGCACGCGCGGCGACGGCTGAGTCCCGGCCCGCGACGTTCGCCGAGGCGCCGTTGACAGCGGCGCGATCGCCCGGTCTACTCCCGGCCGCCGTGATGTTGCTGCTGCGCCTGAGCGTCCCCTCCGACCGTGCCTTCGAGCTGACGCGGATGCTCGACCGCATGCCCGGCGTGCACCGCCTCGTCGCGACGCCGGCGCTCGACCAGGCGGTCGTCGTCGTGACCGGGGAAGTCGACTCGGCGGCGACCGACTCCGTCGTCGACGCGATGCACGCAGCCGAAGTGCCGCCGGCAAACTTCATGCTCGGCCGGCTCGACGTGGTCGCGCCGAGCGGCGGGCGCAAGGTCGCGCAGGAGGAGTTCTCCTGGTACGAGGTGCTCGGCGAGGCGCGCCGCACCTCCTACCCGTTCGCGCGCTACTTCACGTTGATGGCGGTCGCGGGGGCGATCGCGTCCGTCGGCGTGATGGAGAACAACGGCATCCTGATCGTCGGCGCGATGGCCGTCAGCCCGGACCTGCTGCCCGTCTGCGCGATGTGCGTCGGCCTCGTCGGCAGACGCTGGCGGCTCGCATGGCGCTCCTTCACGACGCTCGCGCTCGGCCTGCTGTTCGCGGCCGTCGTCGCCGGCCTCTTCACCGCCCTGCTCGACGTGACCGATCTGGAGCCGCAGCTGCGTGCGCAGCCGATCGGCGGGATCGGCACGCTCGTCAGCGGCGTCGACCAGTTCACCGTCCTGATCGCGCTCGCGGCCGGGATCGCCGGCATGCTGTCGTTCCAGACGCGTGCGAGCGCCGCCGTCGGCGTCGCGATCTCGGTCACGACGATCCCCGCCTCGGCGTTCGTCGGCGTCGCGATCGCGCTCGGCATCCCCAACCAAGCGTGGAGCGCGCTGGCGGTGCTCGGCATCAACGTCGCCGCGCTCGCCCTCTCAGGGACGGCGACGCTGCTCGTCGAGCGCCGCGCGCACGCGGCGCTGCAGCGCCGGCATGCGCACCGCTAGCTCGCAAGCCCCGCCACGAGTCGCGCGAGCCGCGCGACGCCGCGGTCGATCGCCGGCTCGCTGAGGTTCGCGTAGCCGAGCACGAGGCCGGGCGAGCCGGGCGTCATGCGGAACCACGAGAGGCCGTGGAGGCGCAGGCCGTTCGCGGTGGCGGCCGTAAGGAAAGCCGCCTCGTCGGCGTCCTGCGGCATCAGGACGACGGCGTTGATGCCTGCGGCGGTGCCCGCCAACCGCCAGTCGGGCAGGTCGCGCCCGACCGCGGCGACGAGCGCCGCCCGCCGCGCCGCGTAGCGCGGCCGCATCCGCCGCAGGTGGCGGTCGAGCTCGCCGCGCTCGAGGAAATCGGCGAGCGTCAGCTGCTCCAGCACGGCCGTCCCGAGGTCGTCGAGTGCCTTCTCGTACGTGACCGGCCCGGCGAGCGCCGCCGGCACGACCAGCCAGCCGAGCCGCAGGCCGGGCGCGAGCACCTTGCTCGCGCAGCCGGCGTGGACGACGCGCTCGGGCGCGAGACCCTGCAGCGCTCCGACGGGCTCGCGGTCGTAGCGGAACTCGGCGTCGTAGTCGTCCTCGATCACGACCGCGTCGTTCGCCTCCGCCCATGCGAGCAGCGCGGCCCGGCGCTCGGGCGGCAGCACGCCGCCGAGCGGCGATTGATGGGCAGGCGTCGCCAGCAGCGCGTCGGCGGTCACGTCCGCGAGCGCGTCCGTGCGCAGGCCGTGCTCGTCGACCGGCACCGGCACCGGCTCCAGCCCGCAGTGCGCGACCACCCCGCGGTGGACCGGGAAGCCGGGGTCCTCGACCGCGATCCGTCGCGCGCCGGCCTGGCGCAGGGCCCGGCATGTGAGCGCGATTCCCTGCGTCAGGCCGCTCGTCACGAGCACGCGCTCCGCGCTCGCCGCGACGCCGCGGGCGCGTCCGAGGTAGCGCGCGAGCGCGACGCGCAGCTCGGGCGTCCCGGCGGGATCCGGATAGCCGAGCGCCGCGTCGGGCGCCGCGCGCAGCGCGGTCCGCAGCGAGCGCTGCCAGGCCGCACGCGGAAAGCTCGCGAGGTCCGGGAGACCTGGATGGAAGTCCTCCGGGACCGCCTGCGTGAGCAGCGAGGGCGGCGGTGCCGGCACCGGCTGCGGCGCCGCCGCGACGACGGTGCCCGCGCCGCGCCGCGCCGCGAGGTAGCCCTCGGCGGTCAGCTGCGCGTAGGCCTCCACGACAACGCCGCGCGAGACGTCGAGCTGGGCCGCGAGCACGCGCGTCGCGGGCAGTCGCACGCCGGACGCGAGCCGCCCGTCGCGGATCGCAGCGCGCAACTGGCGCTCGAGCTGGGCGTGCAGCGGCTCGCCCTCGCCCGGGGTGACGGTCAGCAGCAGCTCCACCGGCTTTGGTCCGGTCGAGGGCGCCTGAATTGGCCCTGGATGACGGTCCGCATCGGGGCTACCGTAGCGACATCACGAGATCGGACCAAGATCCGGAGGGGTCGAGATGAGCGAGATCACCGTCGTCGGAGGCGGCATCGCCGGACTTGTCGCAAGCATCGCGTGCGCGGAGGGCGGCGCGCCCGTGCGCCTGCTGGAGGCGCACGACCAGCTCGGCGGTCGCGGGCGCAGCACCGATGGGCCCTACGCGGCCAACTTCGGCCCGCACGCGCTGTACGCGAACGGGACGCTGTGGCGCTTCCTCGCCGAACGAGATCTGCTGCCGCCCGTCGCCCGGCCGGCACTGCTGGCACCGGTCGTCTTCCGCGTCGACGGCAAGCGACGCCGGACGCTCCCGCCGGCGGTCCTGCGCGCGCTGCCGAAGCTGCGCGGCGAGGTCCCCGACGACGTCTCCTTCCGTGAGTGGGCGACGGAGCGTGCGAGCGCGCGCGCCGCCGAGCTGCTGTCGCACGCGGCCGGCGTCTTCACGTTCGACCACGACCCCGGTCGGCTGTCGGCCGCGTTCGTGTGGGAGCGCTTCCGCCAGGCGTTCCTCGACCTGCCGCCGAAGGCGCGCTTCCCGCGTGGCGGCTGGAGCAGCGTGATCGAGCGGCTGGAGGCGGGCGCCCGCGCCGCCGGCGTGCGGATCGAGACCGGCACGCCGGTGACGCAGCTGCCCTCGGCGCCGGTGATCGTCGCGACCGAGCTGGCCGACGCGCGCCGCCTGCTCAGCGACGAGACGGTGCGCTGGGAGGGCACGCGCACGGTCTCGCTCGACCTCGGCCTGCAGGCGCGCCGCGGCGACGCCTACGTCCTGTGGGACCTCGACGAGAGCGGCTGGGTGGAGCGCTACAGCGCGATGGAAAAGACGCTCGCGCCGCGCGGCGAGTCGCTCGTGCAGGGGCAGATCGGCCTGCGTCCCGGCGAGCCCGTCGAGGACGGCGAGCGGCGGCTGAGTGCCCTGCTCGACCTCGGCTTCAAGGACTGGCGCGAGCGCACGACGTTCCGCCGCCGCATGCTGCTCGACTGCCGCGCCGGCGCCGTAGACCTGCCGGGGACGAGCTGGCGCGACCGCCCCGCGATCGACCGCGGCGACGGCGTCTTCCTCGCGGGCGACATGGTCGCCGCGCCCGGCCTGCTGTCAGACCCGGTCGTGACGAGCGCGCTGGAGGCCACGCGCGGGGCGCTTACATGGGCTGAGGGCCGGATCGTCGTGCCTGGCAAGGACGCAGGGAGCGTGGCCTACCAACGGGTAGGCGAGTGACCGAGGACGCCGCCAGGCGCGGCGAGGCGGCCCTCAGGCCGGCTTCTGTCCGGCGACCAGCAAGTTGTAGAAGATCGCCGCCGGCAGCCGGCCCTCCAGCAGCCGCTCGTCGAGCTTCTGGAGGGTCAGGTAGCCGCGGTAGGCGTACTGGCGCCAGCCCCACGGCACGTCCTCGGGCACGGCGGTCGCCTCGAGCACGCGGTTCGTCCAGCCGAACCAGTTCGCGACCAGCTCCTCGCCGCGCACCTGCACGTGCTCGAAGCCGGCGCCTCGTGCCGCCGCCGCGAGGTCGCTGGGGGCGAACGCGTGGATGTCGACGAAGCGCTCCAGCGCGTGGTCCTCGGCGTGGGGGTCGGCGCCGCTGCCGTTGCCGTTCGCGTGTCCGTTCGCGCCGGCCGCCCGCGCGCCGATCGCTCGCCGCCACAGCGGCGCCACGGCCGCCGCCCCGCGCTTCGGCACCTGCGCCACGCGGTCCCCATAGCGCGAGGGCTCGCCGGCGAAGACGACGGTGCCGCCGGGTCTCAGCACGCGCATGAACTCGGCGAAGGCACGCGAGAGGTCGGGGATGTGGTGGAGGATCGCGTGGCCGAGCACGAGGTCGAACGAGGCGTCCTCGAACGGCAGCTGCTCGGCGTCGGTCGCGACCGTCTCGACCTCCAGCCCGAGCCGCTCGGCGTTGCCGCGCAGCGTCGCGAGCATGCCGGGGGAGATGTCCGTGCAGGTCGCCTCGCGGATCGTGCCCGCCTGCAGCAGGTTGAGCGAGAAGTAGCCGGTGCCGGAGCCGATCTCCAGCGAGCGCGCCCATCCGCGCTCGACCGTCGACCGACCGAGCGCCTTGCGCAGCTTCATCAGCACCTGCTGCTGGCCGGGCTCGCCGAA
>DATHEP010000482.1:0-6990 GCA_035318525.1 Conexibacter sp. | reverse complement strand
CAGCTCTCGCGCTCGCTGATTCCCGACCAGCCGTTCCTGGTGATGGGCCAGTACGCGTCGTTCGACCCCACCCGCCAGCCGGAGGGTCGCGAGACGGCGTGGGCCTACACGCACGTGCCGCAACGGGTGCGCGGCGACGCGGGCGGCGACGGGCTCGACGGCCGCTGGGACGAGCGAGAGACCGCGGCGTTCGTCGCGCGCATGGAGCAGGAGATCGAGCGGCGGGCTCCCGGCTTTCGCGCGCTGATCCGCAGACGGCACGTCTTCACGCCGCCGACGCTGGAGGCGGCGAACGCGAACCTGACCGGCGGCGCGGTCAACGGGGGAACCGCGCAGATCCACCAGCAGGTCGTCTTCCGGCCGGTGCCGGGACTCGCGCGGCCGGAGACGCCGATTCGCGGGCTCTACCTCGCGGGCGCCTCGGCGCACCCAGGCGGCGGGGTGCACGGCGCGGCGGGCGCGAACGCGGCGCGGGCGGCGCTGTGGCGGGCGCGGGTCAGGGCGCTTGCAGCAGGCGGTATGCCCGCTCGCCCGTTGCTGCGTAGACCGCGTGGTGGGCCGCGCTGATCGCCAGCTCGCCGGCGCCCCACCGCCACGGCGGCTCCGCCGCCCCGGCTGCCGGCACGACGACGAGGTCCGGCGTCCAGGCGATCCAGAAGAAGGCGACGGCGGCCGGCGCGCCGCGCAGGCCGACGAGGTCGAGCAGCCCGCGAGTGGCCCCGAGGGAGACACCTGCCGAGAGATGCGCGATCGCCGCGAACCGGTCGCCCGCCTTCTTGCGCGGCTTGACGCCGAGCAGTCTGCCGGCGACCTTCGCCGGCGCCGTGCTCGGAGCGCGTCTGCGCAGCTTCATCTCCGCCGTCGAGGCGATCGTCATCGCGGCCGTCGCCGCGACTCCCGCGACGAGCCCACGACCGACGGCGACCGAGGTGCGATCGAGCGCTGCGACGGCGATCGCGCGCTTCGAAGGCCGACGCGGCGAGCGCAGGCTGCGCGCCCGCGAGCCGCCCGCACGGTGGCCGGCCCCACGCCCGCTCGTCCGCACCGCGCTCACTCCGGCCCTACCCCGCCACCGGGGCGCGTGCCGCGCAGCCGCAGCGCAGTCAGCAGGCTCGGCCGGCCGTGCAGCCTGCCGTCGAGCGTTCCGTCGCCGGACGGCTCCCACAGGGCGTCGGGCGACCCGGACCCCGCCGGCTCCGCCTGAGAGCGGGCGAAGCGGGCGACGAGCGCGAAGGTCCGCTCGACGAGCGGGCGCGCGCGACGTGCCGCCAGCTCCAGCAGCACGGTCGAGCCGCCGACGGTGATCGCACGGCGCGGCGCGATGGCACACGCCACGACGGCGCGCGCGACCGCAGCGGCGGTGTAGGTCGTGAGCGGCGGGATATGCGGCGGGACGAGGCCGGCGCGATGCGTCACGTGCTGCCAGAACGGCGTGTCGACGGCACCTGGCCGGACCTCCGACAGCCGTACCGGCGAGCCGCTCGCGCGCAGCTCCGAGCGCAGGCTCTCGAGGAAACCGTGCAGCGCGTGCTTCGACGCGACGTACGGTGACAGCAGCGGCAGCTCGATCGCGTCGACCGCCGAGCCGACCACGACGAGGCGCCCGCCGGAGCGCTCCAGCAACGGCAGGACGGCGCGGATCGTGTCGACCGCACCGCCGAAGCTCACCTGCACGCAGCGGTCGAAGTCCTCGGGCGGGATCTCGTCGAAGCGGCCGAATGCGCCGGCCGCGGCCGCGACGACGACCACGTCGAGCCCGCCGCCGAGCTCGCGCGCGGCCGTGCCGATCGCCGCCTCCAGCGCTTCCCGATCGCCCACGTCCGCCGGCACCACGACCGCCCGCGCGCCGTCCGCCTCGACGCGCGCGGCGACGCGCCGCAGACCCGTCTCGCCACGCGCGAGCAGCGCCACGTCGGCGCCCTCGCGCGCGAGCAGTTGCGCCGCCGCGGCGCCGATGCCGCTGCTCGCGCCGGTCACGAGCGCACGCCGACCGGCGAGCCGCCGCGGAGATTCGCCGGGGATCGCGGGTGGCGCCATGACCGTCCACATACCCGTTCGCGCGGGGTGCAGACGCGCGCGACGATGCCAGCTCGTTGGTGTAGACGAAGGGAAGGGAGGCGATATCCTGCCGGGTGTCAGTACGACTGCTTCGAAGAGCAGGACGATGGTCAAGACGATGGTTTCCATCGCATCAGAGCCCCGGGACGACGGTTCCGGGGCTCGCCTCTTAAGCAGCCCCGGCGTCGCACGTTACGACGCCGGGGCCCGATGCCTCATCGCCTCGACACTCGATCAGAGCGCGTCCTCCGCCTTGCGGTAGGCGATCTGGAGGACGTCGGAGCCGAAGACGACGGTGAGGATCGAGGCGACCCAGCGGGTCGCGCGGGGAGCGACGAGGAGACCGGCGGCGAAGGCCGTGGCGATCCACATCGAGAGGCAGTGGGGGCAAACGAGCAGCTCGCCGATCGCGCGGCGCAGGCCATGCCCACGGGCCGCCTCCTCCACCTCGTCGGGTCCGCCGTCGCCCTGGAAGCGCGTGAACGGCGCGCGCACCGGGCTCACGATCCGCGCCTTGCCGATCAACCGGGCACCCTTGTGCGTCGCGAGCGTGACGAGCACCAGGTCGCGCGTCTCGAAGCGCTCCGGCAGTTCGCGGCCTGAGCGGCGGAACCAGATGGCGAAGCCGCCGACGAGGCTCGCGTACAGCGAGATCATCACGGCGTACCAGCCGAGCGGCCGCTCCTGCTGCGGCGAGTGCCCGGCGAACGGCGGCAGATCCTGGACGCGCGTCTGCGTCTCGACGGCCATGCCCGCCATGTACCCGGCCGAACGGTGCCGAAGCGGGCGGCGGCGACGCGATGACGTTGCGGCCGGTGACCGCGTGCGCTGGCATCCGCTACCCCGTGGTCGCTCGAACGTCCGTTGCTGCACGCGGCGCACGGTCCGCCCGCGGACCACCACGGTTGGACATCCGCGCCCGCGGGGACGGACCGAACGACAGCGCAGAACGAGCGAGAGGAGCGCACCGTGAAGGCGGTCACGTACCACGGCAGACGCGACGTGCGCATCGACACAGTCCCCGACCCACGGATCGAGGAGCCGACCGACGCGATCGTGCGCATCACCTCGACCGCGATCTGCGGCTCGGACCTGCACCTCTACGAGGTGCTCGGCCCCTTCATCGACGAGGGCGACGTGCTCGGGCACGAGCCGATGGGCGTCGTCGAGGCGGTCGGGTCGGAGGTCACACACATCAGACCGGGCGACCGCGTCGTGATCCCCTTCAACATCTCCTGCGGGCACTGCTTCATGTGCGACCAGGGCCTCTACACGCAGTGCGAGACGACCCAGGTGCGAGACCACGGCAAGGGCGCCGCGCTGTTCGGCTACACGAAGCTCTACGGTCAGGTTCCGGGCGGCCAGGCCGAGTACCTGCGCGTCCCGCAGGCGCACTTCGGCCCGGTGAAGGTGCCGGACGGCCCGCCCGACGACCGCTTCCTCTACCTCTCCGACGTGCTGCCCACCTCGTGGCAGGCGGTCGAGTACGCAGCGATCCCGGAGGGCGGCAGCGTCGCCGTCTTCGGGCTCGGCCCGATCGGCCAGATGACCGCGCGGATCGCGAGGCACCGCGGCGCAAGACAGGTGATCGGGATCGACCTCGTGCCCGAGCGCCTGAAGATGGCGCGCGACCACGGGATCGAGACGATCGAGGTGAGCGGGCGCAACGGGATCGCGGACCAGCTGCGCGACCGCACGGCCGGGCGCGGCCCCGACTCGGTGATCGACGCGGTGGGGATGGAGGCGCATGGCGCGACGGTCGGCAAGCTCGCGCAGGACCTCGCCAGCCTGCTGCCGGACAAGGTCGCCTCGAAGATGATCGAGAAGGCCGGCGTCGACCGGCTCGCCGTGCTCCACCACTGCATCGACAGCGTGCGCCGCGGCGGCACGATCTCGCTCAGCGGCGTTTACGGCGGAATGGTCGACCCGATGCCGATGATGGACCTGTTCGACAAGCAGATCCAGCTGCGCATGGGCCAGGCGAACGTGAAGCGCTGGATCGACGACCTGATGCCGCTCGTGACCGACGAGTCCGACCCGCTCGACGTCGAGGGCCTCGCGACGCACCGCGTGCCGCTCAGCGACGCACCGCACGCCTACGAGATCTTCCAGAGAAAGCAGGACGGAGCGATCAAGGTCGTGCTGCAGCCATGATCGTCCGCAACTCGCGGCGCGGGAAGCTGGAGCGGTAGGCGTCGGAAGACTCAGCAGGCCATCGCGCCGTCGGTCCGCCGCTCGATGGCTCGATGGGCGACCCGCGCCACGGACGGAGCGAGATTCTGAGGACTTACCGACAGGGTGGGGTCTGCGCAGAGCTTGCCGAGGAACTCATCCGCGAACGAGTAGCTGACGTTGGTCACGTCAGCGAAGTCAACGATCACCTCATCGCCTTCATCCGCTCGACGCCGCAGCTCCTCACGGAGCTCCGCGCCGCGCTCCCTTGTGGCGAACGTCTGACCGAAGTCGCGCACGGTGAACTTCAGCGCCATGTCGCCCTCCTGCTCGTAGGAACGTCGATGCTGGAACCACTGCGATGCCCGTCATGACCACCTGTGCCGCCGAGAAGCCTGATTCGCGTGCCCACGCATTGATCATCCTCCGGATCGCGGCGGAAGACGACTGCGTTTCCAAACCTGCGCCGGCCGCAGCGACCTGGTTGACGAAGATGTGCGAAACCAGCGACCGCCCGCGTCCGGAACCTTGCGCCGTTTCGCCACCCCGCCGCCGGGTAGCGCGAGGGACATGAGCGCCCCACCACGAGCGAGCGAAGAGCAGGCGCGGCGCATGGACCCACCCGCTCCGGGGTATCGACGGTGGATGCTCGATCGCAGGGACGAGCTGCCGGGGGACGCCGACGCGCGTGCGTCGCGCGCCGTCGCGGGAATCGGCGCCGGCGATCATGCGTGCTGCGCCTACTGCGCCGCGGAGGACCAGCGCGGCCTTGTGCGCCGCTTCGCGGCCGACGCGCTCGACGGCGGGATGCGCCTGCTGTACCTCTTGCACGACAACACCGAGGATGCAGTGCTGGCGTGCCTGGCGGCAGCGGGCGTCGACGTCGGAGGCCGGCGCGCCGCCGGCCAGCTCGAGCTCGGCAGCGCGGCGAAGGCGTACTGCGCGGACGGGCGCTTCGACCCGGAGCGCCAGATCGGGCGGCTCGCCGAGCGGGCGGCATCGGCGCGCGGGGCCGGCTGGGCGGGCCTCGCGGTGACGACCGAGATGGGATGGGCGCTCGACACACGCGCCGACCCGGAGCTGCTCGTGGCCTACGAGCGCACGATCGGGCAGACCTTCGCCGCTGACGGTGGGATAGCGGCGCTGTGCCAGTACGACGCGCTCGCGTTCCCCGACGCGCTGCGCAGACGGATCGCGGACGCGCACACGCTCGCGATCGCGACCGGCCCCGCCGGCACCGTCACCACGCGCGGGCCCGCTAAGGTCGCCGAGATGACGGGCGTCGACGGGCTGCAGTTGGCGGGCGAGATCGACGCCTTCTCGGCGCCGTACGTGCGTGCGCGCATCGGGGAGCACCTCGCCGGCGGGCGCGACGTGGTGCTCGACCTGGCAGAGCTGACGTTCGCCGACGTCGGCGCCTCGCGCACGTTCGTCGAGATGGCGGAGTCGCTCGACCCGGACCTGCGGATCGTCCTGGAGGGCTCCCCGCCGGTGCTGCGGCGCGTGCTGAGACTCTGTCAATGGGGCGAGCGACCCGGGCTCGTCGTGCGCGACGACGCGATCGTGCTCGACCCGGCCGCGTCCGCGTCCGCGTTTGACGCGGACGCTCCGGACGCCGGAGCCGCCGACGTGGGGGCGCCCGCATGAGCGCCATCCCGGCCACGGCGACGCCGGCCACGCAGCCGCCCGCCGGCTTCCGCCACAAGGCGTTGATGTACGAGGGCGAGCGGGGCTTCCTCGAGGGCACGCTGCCGTTCCTGCGCGAGGGGATCGCGCTCGGGCAGCCGGCGCTCGTGGTCGTCGCGCCGCGCAAGATCGCGCGGCTGCGCGAGGCGCTCGGCGAGGATGCGCGGCACGTCCACTTCGACGACATGCGGCACGTCGGCGTGAACCCGGCTCGCATCATCCCCGCGTGGAACGACTTCTTCGAGCGCGCAGGCGCCGGCGGGCGGCCGCTGCGCGGGATCGGCGAGCCGATCTGGGCCGAGCGCTCGGCGGCGGAGCTGGTCGAGTGCCACCGGCACGAGTCGCTGCTGAACCTCGCGTTCGCCGACGCGGCGGACTTCCGCCTGCTGTGCCCGTACGACACGACCGCGCTCGCTCCGGCGGTGGTCGCGGAGGCGCGCCGCACGCATCCGCTGGTGTCCGAGGACGGCAGCGTCCACGAGAGCACGTGCTTCCATGGGATGGAAGCGGCGGGCTTGCCATGCACCGCGCCGCTGCCGCCGGCGCCGGCGGCAGCGGACGAGCTGCCGATCGACGCGCGCAGCCTCGCGATGGTGCGCGCCGCCGTGACGCGCCACGCGGTGCGGGCAGAGCTCGCGCCGGGGCGGATCGAAGACGTCGTGCTGGCCGTCAACGAGCTGGCGACGAACAGCATCGTCCACGGCGGCGGGCGCGGGACGCTGCACGTGTGGATGGACGCGGACGCGCTCGTCTGCGAGGTCAGCGACGACGGCACGCTCGAGCTGCCGCTCGCCGGCCGCCACCGCCCCGCCGAAGGCGAGATCGGCCACTACGGCCTGTGGCTCGTGAACCATCTCTGCGACTTCGTCGAGCAGCGCACGCCGCCCGGCGGCGGCAACGTGGTGCGCGTGACGATGCGGGGCGAGTGAGGCGGCGCCGGACGGCGCGAGGAACCGCATCTGCCGGTCCCGTCCGTGTGGCGCTCCCGCTGGACGGCTACGGCATAATGTTCCTTTGTGGAGCAAAGCGCACTCGGAGCGCGCTGAGGCGATACCGACGCCATGGGGGGCGTAG
>DATHEP010000481.1:0-2194 GCA_035318525.1 Conexibacter sp. | reverse complement strand
TGACCCATCTGTAGCGATGGCTGCTCATCAGTCTCAGGTCGGCTCCGATCGCGACGACGCGGATCCCCTCGCGCCGTTCGAGCAGGCGGTCGAGCGTCGCGCCGAAGCGCATCTTGCGCAGGTCCGGTTCGTGCTCGCCCGCCGCGGTGATGCCGATCACGATCCCCTGGTGGCGACGGCGTCTGACGACGACGTCCTGCGGCGCGAGGTAGTTCTCGATCACGTGCACGCAGTCGGCTCCCGCTTCGCCGTAGACCTGGGCGAGCCGCTCGCTCGTCGTCGTCATCACATGCGCCGTGCGCGCGGCCTGGATCGCCCGCTTGAAGTGGCGGCGGATCATGCGGCGCCCGCCCAGGCGGTGGTACGCCTCGCTTCCCCGTCTGACGGCGCTGAGGTCGTCGTCGGTGTCCCACACGACCGCCACGCCCGCGCGCCGCAGGCGCGCCATCACCTCGAGCGCCAGCTCGTCGTGCATCTGCTGGACGTAGAGCGCGTCCCACCCCTGCGGCACGCCGCCGGCCTCGAGCTCGCGGTAGGTGCGATCGCCCGGCCACAGGACCGTGTGACCGCGGCGCTCGAGCTCGCGCAGCGGCAGCAGTGCGCGATAGCGCCCGTTGGCGCCGTTGCGCGGCGCGGCGGCGAGCCGCAGCGCCGTTGCGTTCCTCCGTTCCCCCATGTCCGTCGACCCCCTTGCCCGCGATCTTCTCACAAGCGGTGCCATGGGTCTGCGGTCCACTTCCGTCCCTACAATCTATTTTTTGGTGTATCGGCGGACCGACCCCTTGCTTCAGCTCGACCACGTGAGCAAGACATACTGGCGCGGCGCCCACGAGATCCCTGTGCTCAAGGAGGTCTCGCTGGAGCTTCGCGCCGGCGAGCTCGTCGCCGTGCGCGGCGGCAGGCACACGGGCAAGACCACGCTGCTGAGAATCGCCGCCGGCCTGACGGCACCCGACGCGGGCGTCGTGCGCTTCGACGGCGCCGACCTGCAGCAGCTCTCCGACGCCGCGTACGCGGAGCTGCTCAGCGAACGGCTCGGCTGGGCCCGCTGCGGCGAAGGCCCATCGTCCAACATGCGGGCGCTCGACTTCGTGGCCGTCCCGCTGCTCGTCCGGCACGGACGCGGGACCGCCGAGCGTCACGCCGCCGACGCGCTCGCCCTCGTCGGCGCCGAACGCTGCCACAACACGACGTGGGACCGCCTCTCCGACCTGGAGCGGACGCTCGTCACGCTCGCGCGGGCACTCGGGCGCCAGCCAGCGCTGCTGCTGGTCGACGACGCCACCGTCGGGCTCGGCGACGAGGAGCGCGAGCGCGTCGTGGGGTTGCTGCGCACACAGGCGGAGGGGGCGGGGCTCGGCGTGCTGATGACGGCCGTCGAGAAGCAGGCGACACGTCAGGCGCACCGCGTGGGGTCGCTCCGCGACGGTCGCCTCGTCGCCCCGCCGGAGCCGCCGGCGAACGGCGGTCAGGTCATCCGACTGCCGCCCCGGCGATAGCGCGGCGCCGGTCGGACCGGCGAGCCGTGCGCCGCCCGATGGGATGATGGCCGCGATGCTGCTGCGCTCGACGCCCGGCGGACTGATCGCCCGCGACGACGAGGCCGACCGCTGGACCTCGCTCCCGGCGGCCGCCGCGCACGCGCCCGCGAGCGAGGGGCTCGGCGAGACCGAGACGCACGACGTGCTGGCGTTCCTCGCCGGCGGCGAGACGACGCGCACGGCGGCGGCCGCGGCGCTCGACGCCGCGCGTGAGGACGCGGGCGCCGCCGCCGACCCGGCCAGCGCCGGGCTGCCCTTCCGGCCGCGCTCGCTGCGCGCCTTCATGCTGTTCGAGTCGCACGCGATCGCGTCGGCCCGGATGCTCGTCAAGCACTTCTTCCCGGCGCCGGTCGTGCGCGTGATGGAGACCTACGAGCGGGTCACGCGCCGCACGTTCCCGCCGCTGAAGCCGAAGAAGGCCTTCTACGAGCGGCCCGAGCTGTACGTCGCCAACCACACCGCGGTGCTCGCCGACGGCGAGCCGATGTGGTGGCCGAGCCACACGAGAGCCTTGGACTTCGAGCTGGAGCTAGCGTTCGTGCTCGCCAGGCCGCTTGCCGACGCCACGCCCGAGGAGGCGGCCACGGCGATCGGCGGCTGGCTCGTGCTCAACGACTGGAGCGCGCGCGACGTGCAAGCGCAGGACGCTCGGA
>DATHEP010000480.1:0-2461 GCA_035318525.1 Conexibacter sp. | reverse complement strand
TCTCGGGATAGGGCGGGATGCAGCTGCAGCCGGAGACCGCGCCCGGACCCGCGTTGTAGGCCGCCAGCGCAAGCGGGACGCTGCCGAGCTGGCGCAGCAGGTCACGCATCAGATGCGCTTGCGCGTCGATCGCCTGGTTCGCGTCGAACGGGTCGGCAAGGCCGTAGCTGCGCGCGGTGCCCGGCATGAACTGCGCGATCCCCTGCGCGCCGGCCGGCGAGACAGCCGCGGGGTTGAAGCCGGACTCTGCGTAGAGCTGCGCTGCCAGCAGCGCGCCCGACACGTTCCAGCGCTGTGCTGCGCGCGCGATCGCGGGTGCGAAGCGCTCGGGCACGAACGACGGCAGGCCGCCACGGCCGTCGCCGCCGAAGCCGACTGCGGTCGAGCCTGCATTCAAGGTGAATCCGTAGTGCCAGGGCTCCCAATCCATCCGTCTCACGAAGTGGAACCTCGACGCGTTCGCCGCCAACCAGCCGTAGGCGCTCATCGGGCCGAGGTCGAGCTCGGTGCCGAGACGGTGCAGTGATCTGCCTGGCGGTGCGACCCATCTCGGGTCGGGATGCGCGGCGAACAGCCGCGCCTGCTCCGCGTTGCTGCGGAAGCCGCTGACGACGAGCAGGGAGACGCCGTCGCGCGCGGCAGCAGCCGCCATGCGGTCGAATGCGAGCGCGACGTCCGGGCGCATCGGCTTGCCCTGCCGCATCGCCAGTGGTCCGCGGTACTCGCCAGCGCCGGCGGCGAACGCCGCGATCGCACCGGGCGACAGCTGCGCCTCGGCGACCGCCACGACGTCGACCGCGTGACGCCTCCCGGCGAGCTCGACGACGGCCGGGTCGCGCACCGTCACGAGGACGCGCGTCGGCGCGAACGCACCGCCGTCGGGGAATGTCACCACGACCTGCTCGGCGCCGTTCAGCTCGGCGGTCGCGAGCGCCCGCGTGCGGGCCCGGTCGAGGTAGGCGGCACGCGACAGGTGGAGCGGGTTCGGCCGCCCCTCGACGACCGCCGCGGCGAAGAGCCGGTCGTAGCTCGCGCGCATCGCCCGCGCCCCGCCGAGTGCGGCGAGGTCGGCGGCGCGCTGGTTGCGGCCCTTCGCGCCCAGCCCGCGCGCGACGCCGCCGAGCACCAGCGCGGCGACGAGCACGGCGCACATCGCGGCGACGAGCAGCAGCAGCGCCTGACCTTGCTCGCGGCCAGCCGTGGCGCGCGCACGGCCGATCACCTGCCGCCGCCGAAGCCGAGCTGGGCAACCGCTCGCACGGCCTCGGCGGGCGCCAGCATCCCGCCCGCGGCGAGCGCCGCGCCGATGCGCGGCGGTGGTGCCATCGACGCGATCGGCCGGCCGAGCCGGGCGAGGCTCGTCATCGCCTGCTTCCACAGCGCGTCGGTCGCATCGGGCTCGCGCACGACGACGATCGCGTCGTGCCAGGCGAGGACGCGGTCGAGCGCAGCCGTGCGGGCGAACGGCAGGGCCAGCGCCGCAGGCGCTGCGACCACCGCCACCGCGCGCCCGAGCGCGACCGCCGCGGCGGCCGCGACGCCGGCCTCGTCCGCTCGGCCACCGCCGGTTGCCCCGGCCTCGATGCCGATCCCGTCCCCCGCCGCGCCGCGCTGTTCAATCCGGCCGCCGGCGAGCCAGACGAGCCGTCCCGCGGCCGTCGCCGGCAGGCCGCAGGCACGCAGCCGTCCGGCCATCCGGCGCGCGGCCGGCGCGCCGCCGCCGGCTGTCCGCGGCACGCTGCCGACCGCGCTCGCCAGCGCCGGTCCGCGCAGCCCGGCCCCCGCGAGCGCGAGCGCCACGCCGGACGCACTCGTACGCGCGTGGGACGGCGCGCACAGGACCGCCACGAGCGGCGTGGCGGGACGGGTTCCGGAGACATCCGCACGCGGGCGCCCCACGCGTCGCAGAGGGCCCACGCGCGCCATCGCGTCGCTCACGTCGCCGGTCCTGCGTCGGCGGTCGCCGTCGCCGCCAGCGCGTCGCCCATGCCGGGCAGCAGCGATGGCGGCGCGACGCGCACGCGCACGCGCGTCCCGCTCACCTCCACGCGCACGCGCGATCTCGCCCAGCCCGGCAGCGCGGCGCGCGCCGCCGCCGAGCCGTCGCGCCCCTCCGCGATCGCGACCGCCGCGCTCTGCGCCGCGTGCCCCGCGAGCTCGGTGGCGCGACCTGCCGCGAGCGCCTGCAGCACGCCGAGCGCGACCGCGACGACGAGTGGCAGTAGCGCGACGAGCTCGATCGACGCCTGACCGTCGATCCGGCTGCGGCCGTCCCCAGCGCCCCGGACGCTCAGCGCGGTCATCGCTGCGCCTCGAAGCGCGCTCGCGTGGTGACCGGCGCGATCGTGCCGCCGCCGAGCGCCGCCGGCACGCGCAGTACGAGGATGACCGTGCCGTCGTCCTCGCGCTGCACCCGCAGCCCCGACTCCAGCCGCGCCGGCAACACGCCGCGAGCCGCCGC
>DATHEP010000479.1:0-2100 GCA_035318525.1 Conexibacter sp. | reverse complement strand
CGACATGCGGCTCACCCGGCCGCGCGCCCACGTCGATCCGCGCGAGCACGGTCCCGACGTCGACCGTCTCGCCGACGGCGACGAGCAGCTCGCCCACCCGCCCGGACGCCGGCGACGGCACCTCCGTCTCCACCTTGTCGGTCGAGATCTCGACGATCGGCTCGTCGTTCTCGACCCAGTCGCCCACGCGCTTCTTCCACTCGACGACGGTGCCCTCGGCCACCGACACGCCCATCTGCGGCATCGTGACCTCGACCAGCGTGACCTCAGTAGGCGAGGAGCTCACGGCATGCCTCCTGGATGTCGCTGGACTGGGGCAGGATCGCGCGCTCGAGCGGCGGCGAGAACGGGATCGGCGTGTCGGGCGCGGTGACCCGCACGATCGGCCCGTCGAGGTCCTCGAAGCAGCGCTCGCCGATCAGGGCGGCCACCTCGGCGCCCACGCCGCACGAGCGTGTTGCCTCGTGCAGCACCACGACCTTGCTCGTCTTGCGCACCGAAGCGAGGATCGCCTCCTCGTCGAGCGGGCAGAGCGTGCGCAGGTCGATCACCTCGACCGAGGCGCCGTCCAGGTCCGCGGTCGCATCGAGCGCCAGCTGCACCATCTGCCCGTACGCGATCACGCTGAGGTCGGTGCCGGCACGCGCCACGCGCGCCTCGCCGATCGGCGTCTCGTAGCGGCCCTCGGGCACCTCGCCCTTCGCGCGCCGGTAGAGGTTCTTGTGCTCCATGAACAGCACAGGGTTGGGATCGCGAATCGCCGCCGCGAGCAGCCCCTTGGCGTCCTCGGGCGTCGACGGGGCCACGACCTTGAGCCCCGGCGACTGGAGGAACCACGCCTCGGGGTTCTGCGAGTGGTACGGGCCACCGGAGAAGCCGCCGCCCGAAGGCAGGCGCACCACCATCGGCACCGCGATGCCCTGGCGGTAGTGCATCTTCGCCGCCACGTTCACGAGCTGGTCGAAGCCGCACGCGATGAAGTCGGCGAACTGCATCTCGCAGACCGGCCGCATGCCCTCGATCGCAGCGCCCACGGCGGTGCCGACGATCGCGGCCTCGGCGAGCGGCGTGTCCCACACGCGATCGGCGCCGAACTCCTCGATGAAGCCGTCGGTCACCTTGAAGGCGCCGCCGAAGGCACCGATGTCCTCGCCCATGCAGAACACGCTGTCGTCGTGGCGCATCTCCTCGCGGAGGCCGTCGGAGATCGCCTGGAGGTAGGTCATCTCAGGCATGTGACGCCTCCGCCCGCGAGGCCCAGCGCGACCACGGCGCCTTGCCGTCGCCCAGCGGGGTCACCTCGTCGGCGAACACGCCGTCGCGGGCGGTGGCCGGGTCGGGCATCGGCTGCGCCAGCGCCCACTCGGTCTCGCCCTCGAGCTCCTCGCGCACCGACGTGTGGATGGCCTCCACGTCGACGCCCTCGGCGCTCAGCTTGCTCTCGTAGTTCTCGATCGGGTCCCGCTGCGACCAGTGCTCGAACAGCTCCTTCGGCACGTAGCGCATGTCGTCGTGCGCGCCGTGTCCGTGCATGCGCATCGTCTCGGCCTCGATCAGCGTCGGGCCGCCGCCGCGCCGCGCGCGCTCGGTGGCCTCGGCGGCTGCCTCGAACACGGCCTCCACGTCGTTGCCGTCGACCTTGATGCCCGGGAAGCCGTAGCCCTCGGCCCGCGCGACCGGGTCCACCGCGAACTCGCGGTCGTTCGGCGTCGAGTAAGCGAACTGGTTGTTCTCGAGGATGAAGACGACCGGCAGCTTGCTCACGCCGGCGAGGTTCATCGCCTCGTGCCAGACCCCGTTGGCGGTCGAGCCCTCGCCGAACCACGTCATCGCAACGCGCGGCTCGCGGCGCATCTGGAAGGACAGCGCGAGGCCGCAGGCCACCAGGGCCATGTCGGGCAGCATCGAGACCATCCCGACGCAGCCGAGCTTGCGGTCGCCGAAGTGCATGTTGCCGTCGCGGCCGCGGGTGATGCCGCCTTCGCGGCCCATCATCTGAGCGAGCACTCGACCCGGCTTCACGCCGCGTACGAGGTGTGCGCCGAGGTCGCGATGGAGGATGCAGGCCCGGTCACTCGGGCTGAGAGCGAACGAGCTGCC
>DATHEP010000478.1:0-3533 GCA_035318525.1 Conexibacter sp. | reverse complement strand
GCCGTCGCGCTTGAACTTGATCGCAATCCGATCGCCGTATCTGGCGGCTGCGAGCGGCAGCAGGTCGGCGATCGTGTTCGAGCCGGTCGATGCCTCGGTCGCGCTCGTTGCGCTGGCGGCGCTGGCGTCCATGTCTGCTGTGTCCTCCTCGCGTGCCTGGAAATGCGGAGGTTTCCGATTCTAGGTGCGCATGGAGGGCCGGCGCGCGGGTTGGCGCCGGCTGTGGCGTTCGCGGCGCCGCGAACGGCTATCCGGTGGCGAGACGCGGCGGCGGCGCGGTGACCGCGGAGGCCTCCTGCCGGAGGGTGGTCATGAAGAGGGTCTTGTCGATCCGTCCGTGGAAGATCGGGACGCCCAGCTCGACGCACTTGCTGATCACGTCGCGCCGTTCCAGGCCGGCCTCGCGTGCAAGCTCCGTGGGCGTCAGGTGAATGGCCATCGGACGGAACCTCCTGGGTCGGAGAACGCTACATGTGCCACTTATACCTCCGTACGTGGACGGAGTGCAACGAGTGAGGCACATTCCATGGAGGGATGGCGAAAGTCTGGGGTGATTTCCAGGGTGCTGCGACCGCTCGGGCGCGTGGCGCGTCAGCGCTCAGACCGGGTTTGGGATGTCCGCGAACACGTGGCGCACGCCGAAGCGCTCGGCGACGAGCTCGCCGAGGCGTCTGATGCCGAAAATCTCAGTGGCGTAGTGGCCGGCCGCGACGAAGTGGATACCGTTCTCGCGCGCCTGCGCCATCACGTGCTCCTTCGGCTCGCCGGTGAGGAAGGCGTCCAGTTGAAGGTCGATCGCCTCCGAGAGCCCGTTCGCGGCGGCGCCGGAGACGATCCCGAGCCGCTTGACGTGGGGCGGGCCGCCGTCGAACACGAGCGGCTCGCGAGCGGTCGCGTGCTCGACGCGCTGGAACAGCTCGGCGGCCGGCACTCCGTCGCCGTCGAACTCGGCGATCACGCCGATCGGCTCGCCCTTGTAGGGAAAGGCGCGCGTGTGGTCGGCCGCTTGCAGTCGCTCGGCGATCAGCGCGTTGTTGCCGTGCTCGGGATGCGCGTCGAGCGGCAGGTGGTAGCCGGCGAGCGCGACGTCGTTGGCGAGCAGCAGTCTGAGGCGGGCGGCTTGCGCGGGGCCGATGCGGCGCGGCTCGAAGTCCCACAGCAGGCCGTGGTGCGCGAGCACGAGCTGAGCGTCCTCGGCGAGCGCGCGCTCGAACAGCTCGCGTTGCGCCGAGACGCCTGTGACGACCGTCGTGACCTCTTGCGCGCCCGGGACCTGGAGCCCGTTTGGCCCGTAGTCCGCGAAGCGCTCGATCTCGAGCAGGTCGTCGAGGAAGGCGACGATCTCGGCGGTGCGAGCCGGCATGCGCGCCAACGTACCATCGGCAAGCCGGCACCGACGATCCCATCAGGCGTGTGGAATACTGGACTGCTCAGTCGGGGCGTGGCGCAGCCTGGTAGCGCGCACCGTTCGGGTCGGTGAGGTCCCGAGTTCAAATCTCGGCGCCCCGATAGTGCGAAAGCCCTGCGAATCGCAGGGCTTTCGTCGTTCCTGGGCCTCTGTGGTTCCGGTGAAGACGAGCACCTGCGTCGCCGAGCCGATCGTGCGTCGTGCGGCCCATGCGCTTCGGGGGCGTTCAGGCGTCGGGGCCGATGAGCCGCTCAGGAGTGCCGATGCGGCGCAGGAACGCGGCCTCGGTCGGATGACGCGGTCTGTCGCGTCTGATCGGCCCGAGGCGCGCGAGGATCTCCTCGGTCTGTGCGCGGCGGCGAGGCGCGTCGCGGCGCCACTCCTCGTAGTTGATCGTCTGTGGCTTCATGACTGTCTTGGAGAGTACTCGGCACGCAGCGCCGCACGGGCGATTTCGTGCAGCTCGTCGACGGCCGGTGGCTCGCTGCGGGAGGGAAGCTCGCGTGCGAGTCTGCGCATCGAGTCCACGATTACGGTGAGTCGACGTGCCGGTGCGCGGGCGTCGAGGTCGGCTTGCTCGGCCGCGGTCAGCTCCGTGAGCAGGACGAGCGCTTGTTGGGCGACGAGCCGATGTCCGGTCGTCTGAAACTCGTCGAGGCGGTCGAGCAGGATGTCTACGCGGGACAGCACACGCGCAGTGCGGCCCGACGGCAGTCTGACGACGGCAACCTGCACGCCGGCGTCCAAGTCAGCGCTCGGCGCCTCCAGCAGCACCTCGGTGTCCGGCAGCTCCCAATGCCGGCCATCCTTGCTTCGCACGAAGCCGAGCTGGGCGAGGATCTCGGCGAGTTTCTCGGGAACGGCCATGACCACGTCGATGTCGTACGTGGCGAACGCATCGCCCTCCGTCCAGAAGTAGACAGCCATCCCTCCGACGATGGTCGGTCGGATCCCGAGCGGCGTGGCGGCCTCCTCGATCACCGCCACGACCTCCAGCGTCCGCTGGCCCACGTCAGCAATCTCGGCTGCGCGATGGAGGTCCGCTCGCAGGTGGGCCAACGACGGGCTGCTCTCGCTCACGGGACGAAACTACTGCCGCCTCCGGCGGGCTGCTCTCGGGCACCGTTCGGGGTACTCAGCCGGCAGGTGACGACTGAGGTCGCCGATTCAAATCCGGGCCTCTCAGAGACCTGAAGGGAACAAGCAGTTCCCGATTACGCGAAAGCCCTGCTCATGGCGGGGCTTTCGTCGTTCTGGGGGCCAACGGCTCCGACCGGCGCGCCGAACCCGCCGCAGCCGCGAAGATGAGCAGATGGAGCCTGACGTTCAGGTTGCGGTCATCGGGGGCGGCTTCTCCGGCATCGGCACGGCGATCGCGCTCGACAGAGCCGGCATGCGCGACTGGGTCCTGCTCGAGGAGGGCGACGGCGTGGGCGGCGCGTGGCACTGGAACACGTATCCGGGCATCGGCGTCGACATCCCGTCGTTCAGCTACCAGTTCTCGTTCGAGCAGCGCAGCGACTGGTCGCGCGTCTACGCCTGCGGCCGCGAGCTGAAGGCGTACGCCGAGGACTGCGTCGACAGATACGGGCTGCGGTCGCGGATGCGCCTGGGCACGAAGGTGACTGGCGCGAGCTTCGACGATCGCGACCATCTGTGGCGGCTCTCCACCGCCGGCGGCGGCACGATCGCGGCGCGCTTCGTGGTCGACGCGACGGGCGTCTTCACGCAGCCGACGCGGCCCGACATCCCCGGGCTCGACGACTTCGACGGCCTGCTGATGCACACCGCCCGCTGGGACCACGAGCAGGACCTGCGCGGGCGTCGCGTGGCGATCGTCGGCACGGGCGCCTCTGCCGTCCAGGTGATCCCGACGATCGCGCCCGAGGTCGAGCGGCTGACCGTCTTCCAGCGCACGCCGATCTGGTGCATGCCGAAGCCCGACCGCCCGCTCGGCCCGCGGCTGCAGCGGCTGCTCGGCCGCGTGCCGGGGGCGAAGCTCGCCACGCGCGCTGTGAGCCAGACGTACGTCGAGCTGACGTTCCCGCTGCCGGCGCACTTCCACGGCGTCGTCCCCGCCGCGAGCGCCGCTGAGCGGGTGGGGCTCTCGCACCTGCGCAAGCAG
>DATHEP010000477.1:0-6080 GCA_035318525.1 Conexibacter sp. | reverse complement strand
CCAAGGCGGTCGGCTACTCGCACCAAGCGCAGGCCTATCACGTCCACGCAGGCAACTGGCACCGCATCGACCGCGCTCTCTTCCGCCTCCCCGAGTGGATTCCCGGGCCCCATGACGAGCTGATCCGCCGGACGCTGTGGTCGGGCAAGAGAGCGGTCGTGTCGCACGAGACCGCGCTGGCCGTCCACGAGATCGGCGAGCTCGAGTCACCTCGCGTCCACCTCACCGTGCCGCCCAGCTTCAGGAGACGAGACCCAGCGCTCGTGCTCCACCACCAGGCGCTTCCGCCAGATGACATCGTCGAGCACCCCGGCTACCGGGTGACCACCGTCGCCCGGTCGCTCATCGACGTCGCGCCAGGGATCGACGAGGACCAGCTCGCACGCGCGATTGCCGAGGCACGGGAGGCCGGTCTGCTCTCGATCCGCGCACTGCGCGACCGAGCCGAGGCGGTCGATCTCAGGGCCGCGCTGCGGATTCATGAAGCCCTCGCGCGGATGACGTCGGCCCCATGACCTCCGCGCCGAGCATCGCGGGCGAGAGCGCGTTGGCCTTTCCGTCGTCCATCGTGATCGTCGCGATGCCGTCCTCGAGTGCGTACGTCGTCAGGTCGCTCATGCGGGGATCGTAAGGCGGGCGTCCCCTTCTCGAAACCGGTGCCGTTAGAATCAGGAATCTGGTAATCGGGATCGGGGGAGCCCGTGCAGTCGAGTTCGCGCGACGTCGAGTCCGCTGCAGGATGAGCGCCACGGCCGGGCACGCCGGGCCGGAGCAGACGGCCCCGGCGGTTGACGTCGGGGAGGCACGCGCCCTCACGCCGGCCGAGATCGCGTGGGTCGTGCTGCTGCCGTGCGCGATCGCGATGGTGGCGGCGATCGTCCTGCTCGGCCCGCCGCTCGGGCACCTGCTCGTGCGGCCGAGCTCGGACGCGCTGTGGCCGCCGACCTGGTGGGAGGCGAGAGGGAGCCCCGAGCCCGTCGAGTACGGCCGCTACGCGCTCGCCGTGCTCGCCCCCGCGGTGCTCGCAGCGGCGATTCTCGCGACGGTCAGACGGGCGCCGGCGCTGCGACCCGGCACGATCCGCGCGCTCGTGCTCGCAGGCCAGTCGCTGGTGCTCGCCGTCGTGGTCGTCGCGGTGCTGGCGCAGCACGGCGCGATCCTCGTCGACCAGCCGCCCCGCGAAAACCAGCCGCAGCGCGAGATCTTCGGCGTCGCGGCCCTGGCGGCGGCGGCGCTGCTGCTGACGGCGGCGCTGCTCGCGCTGCGGCAGCGCGCCGTGGTCGCGTGGTGCGCCGGCCTCGCGCGCGAGACGTCGCGACGGCGCGCCGTCGGGCTCGCGATCGCCGTCGTGATCGCGGCGATCTGGCTGCTGCAGACGATCACGACCGACCGGCTGTCGGAGGACCTCGGCCAGTTCAACTGGACGATGAACGACGCGTTCGCCGTGCTGAACGGCCGCACGCCGCTCGTCGACTACCACATCATCTACGGCAAGCTGATCCCCTACCCGACCGCGCTCGCGCTCGCCGTGTTCGGCGAGACCGGGCTCGTCTACACGCTCACGTTGGCGGTCATGAGCGTGCTGGCGCTCGTGGCGGTCTATGCGATCTTCCGGCGCGTCGTGCGCAGCTCGCTGCTCGCGCTCGGGCTGTTCGTGCCGTTCGTCGCCGCGAGCGACGTGCAGCACACAATGACGATCTCCGCGATGTGGCCGATGCGGTACGGGGGCGCCTATCTGGTGGCGTGGCTGACGGCGCGCCGGATCGACCGGCGCGCCGAGCGGCACGGGTGGGTCCTCTTCCTCGTCGGCGGGGTCGTCGCGATCAACGCGCTCGAGTTCGGGCTGGGTGCGGTCGTCGCGTCGATCGCCGCGCTGCTGTGCGCGCGCCCGCCGCGCTCGCGGCAGGCGGCGCTGCGGCTGGCGCGCGACGTCGTCGGAGGGATCCTCGGCGCCGTCGCGCTCGTCTCGCTCGTGACGCTCCTGCACGCGGGCACGCTCCCCCAGCTCGACAACCTGCTTCAGTGGCAGCGGATCTTCGGCAACCTCGGCTGGTTCTCGCTGCCGATCCCGACCGCGAGCCTGCACCTGGTGGTCTACGCCACGTTCGTCGCCGCGATCGGGACCGCTGTCGTGCGCATCGCGCGCGCGGCCGACGACGTCCTGCTCACGAGCATGCTCGTGTGGAGCGGCACCTTCGGCCTGATCGCCGGCAGCTACTACACCGGCCGCTCCGAAGACCTGAAGCTGCTGTGCATGCTCTCGGCCTGGGCGTTCGCGCTGGCGCTGCTCACGGTCGTGTGCGTGCGGGCGCTCGCGGCGCGCAGCTGGCGCTCCCCGACGCTCGCCGAGCTGCTCGTGCTGTTCGGCTTCGCCGCCGCGGTCTGCTCGATCGCATGGGTCCCGCTGCCGCACAGCCAGTTCGCACGCATCACGAGAGCGATGCCCGACCCCGTCTACCGCGCGGACGCCACGTCGTTCCTGGGCAGACGCACGCGGACAGGCGAGAAGGTGATCGTCCTGCTGCCGGAGGGCTACCGCATAGCGCACGCGCTGGGGCTCGACAACGTCGCCCCGTACGGCTTCCCGAACGCGATCGTGACCGTCTCGCAGATGCGGGAGCTGATCGCCACGGCTCATCGCGAGCAGATCCGCAGGATCTTCCTGCCGCGCCCCGGCGTCCAGCTCGCGCACGAGGGCCAGACGGCGCAGGAGCAGCTCGAGGCGCTCCTCGCCTCCGGCTACAGAGCGACGGCGGAGTGGGCCGGCTTCCTGGAGCTGACCGCTCGCTGAGTCGCGCAGCGAGGCGAAGCGCTCGGTCGTCAGGTCATCCGCGATCTCTCGTACGCGGCTCCGAGCCGGAGCCCGACTCGCCCGCAACATGTGCGGTCCAGGTCGCCTGCCAGACCTGGCGGCGCTGTTGCCAGGCCTCCGACAGCACGCCTTCGATCCGCTCGACCATCGCCAGCCACGCGAGCGCGCGCTCGTAGTCACCCTCGCGCGAGCTGCGCTCGGCCCACCGCAGCGCCTGACGCACCTCGAGCGCATGTCGCTCGCCGACCGCGAGCGCGGCTCCGGGCCCCGCGCGCCTGCGCGGCTGATGGCGCACGAGCCCGGTGTCGAGCTGGCGACGCGCCTCGCTCAGCGACAAGGTGACGCCGATCCACGCCGGCAGCAGGTCCACGAGCGCCGAGCCGCGCGGCACGACGACGACTGCATCAAAGCTCGCGCGCCGCCCGACGAACACCCCGGCCAGCAGCGCCGGCTCGTTCCCGGCCGGCTCGAGCGTGCTCGCGTCCACGATCAGCCGCCGGCAGCCGCGCTCGATCAGCTCCGAGATCCTCGTCCACAGGCGCCCCGCCGTTCCGACGTCCAGCGGGCCGGTCAACGTCAGCGATCGCACGCCGTCGGCGAACGTGTGCGAGCGCCAGCCGAGCTTGTCCTCAGACAGCCGTGCCGGCGGCGACCACCGGCCACGGTCGCCGCCGGCACGCCTGTCCGGCGCACGCGCACTCGCCTGCTCGAGGCCTTCTGGCACCCATGCCAACCGCGTGGACATCGAACGCTTCCTTCCCTCGGGAAACGGGGCGGACGGGAGAGCGCGGCGCCGCATCTGCTCGACGACGGCGCCGCCCGGTGAAGCGTGTGCTGCGAGCGGCTGGAAGCTTGCCCGCGTTGGCATGCGCTTCAGCGAACCGGCGCGGATGTGGGAGGCGCACGCCGGAGTCGCCCGGGCGAGACCCTCCCGCCCGCTGTTCGTCCGGCCGGTCGCAGACCGGACAGGGCGCCGCCGTGAGCATCGGGGGGCAGCGGCGCCAGCTTCAGAAAGTCACTCGCACCCGGGGCCGCGCAGTGGTCCCACGTTCTCCCGGGCGCATCCTCGCGATCCGGGACCTCCACCGTCGCGGACGACGAATTGCGCGCCTCCGAACTCCAGAAAACCTAGGGTCCGGAATTCACCCGACCGTAGCACTCACCACGGGCCCTGTGAAGACATCCTCACCGTTATCGACAGACGCGCGCCTTCATTGGCGCACCGCCGCTGTGACGCTGGTCCGATCCGCCGCGGCTCACGCCCGCGTGCCGACCGCCACCAGGTACTCCTGCTCGAAGCGCGCGCTCTCGGGCGTGCCGAGGTTCCACTCGTCGGAGAAGCGGTCCAGCGCCTCGTCGAGCTTCGTCTCGCGGCCGTCTCTGCTCGCGTTCGCGCGGGCGACGATCGTCGGCCCGTAGCGCGCCTTGAAGTGCTCGCCGTACTCGCGCGGGCGCTCGAAGGCGGTGATCTCCAACTGGTCGCGCTCCAGCGTGCGGAAGTCGACCCGGTCCCCAAACAGCTCGCGCACGTGCTCCTCGTTGCCCCACAGCGGCGGCGGCTGCGCTCCCGGCGGCGGCGGAGGGGCGAACGGTCCCATCGTCCGGAACAGCGCGCCGATCATGCCCTCCGGCGTCCAGTTCAGCATTCCGATCGTGCCGCCCGGACGGCACACGCGAACCAGCTCGTCGGCGACCTCCTGGTGATGCGGCGCGAACATCGCGCCGATCGAGGACATCACGACGTCGAACGACTCGTCCTCGAACGGCAGGTGCTCGGCGTCGGCCTCGACCCACTCCAGCTCCAGCCCCGCGGCCGCCGCGCGGCGCTCGCCGGCCTGGAGCAGCTCGGGCGTGAGGTCGCTCGCCGTCACCGTCGCGCCGCGCGCCGCCGCCGGCAGCGCAGCGTTGCCGGTGCCGGACGCGACGTCCAGCACGCGCATCCCGGGCCCGATCCCACACGCCTCGACGAGCCGCGGCCCGAGCGGCAAGAGGAACGTCTCGACCATCGACGGGTAGTCGCCCGAGGCCCACATCGCGCGATGGCGGCCCTTGAGCTCGGTGTCGGCAGACACGGCAATCCTCCTCCGGGGTTGGTCTGCCAACCGTACCGGTGACACGAGTCCAGTCAACCGACCGACGAAGGGCGGGGCTCGAACGTCACGCGCCGCGGCCGCAGCGCAGCCGCTGTCAGCCGAACGTCAGCACCTGGACGCGCTCGTCGCCGACGTCGCCTGTGCTAGCCCGTCGGAGCGGGCATTGGGACGTGAATGGTTCTGGCTGCCACGTAGTGCCGGGTCGAGAGACGTGTCCAGCAGCGGTGATCGCAGAGGTGCGTTCGCGGTATCGTCTTGCGATTCAATTCCGCCGACCCGCCTGCGAGAGTGCGCGGCAGTCGGACGGATGGACGCCTCAACGTCGAACCTTTGTCCTGCTCGCCAACCCCACCTCCTCGATACCGCAAAGCGCTAATGCGTCCGGGTCGTCGTCCGGCGGGCTGAGGGAGACCACCTCGGCATGGCGAGCATCGGAGTGCCACTCGCATATCGCGAATCGCTGACCGCGCTTGCCGATCTCCCTGAGAGCGACGCCCAGCGTCTCGTCGATGCGATCGCTGCTCTGCCGAAGTTCTCATCCGTTTCTGAGATCCAGGCAGCAGCACGCCAAGCCCTAGAGGACGAGGCCGGCGGACGCGCCGACCTCCTGATCCCTCCTCTGCTCTCGTTGCGAGGCCAGATCCGCAACAAGCCCGGGGATCAGTTGTCAGAGGTACTCAGCCTCTCGACAGACCTCGATCTTCCTGATGATGCCAGGGCACGACTCCGCGTCCGAGCCGGCGCGATCCTCGCCAGCCCAGCATTGGCCACAACAGCGATCGCTATCGACCTGCAGACGCAGCATCACCGCAACTTCCAAGGTGCCCGCATCTTCACGGATCTCCGACCGGTCTTTCAGGAAGACGTTGACGAGAGCCCATCTGGTGCGGTCATCGTAGAGACGTTGCAGATCCAGACCTGGGATCGGGATGGCGACCGAGAGACACTGTTCTGCGCCTTGGACGAGACTGACCTCCTCGAGCTGAGAGATGTTGTCGAGCGCGCACTGAAGAAGGTTGCGACGCTGAAGCGCATGCTCGACGATCAAGGCTTGCCCTACTTCGAACTCGACCCGGCGACGAATGACTCCTGAACTGGAGATAGCTGGCCTTCGACCATCGAGGCGCAGACAGCGCCTGGAGTTCTTTGACTACGCACCAATGCGTGACGGGCAA
>DATHEP010000476.1:0-3607 GCA_035318525.1 Conexibacter sp. | reverse complement strand
GCGCGAGCTGTTCGACACGCCTGCGCTGCAGCTCGGGATCCTCGAGCTGCGCGAGGACCTCGAGGCTCGCGGCGAGCTGCCGCCGGGGCTCGACCTCGACGCGCTCGCGGCCGCGATGGGCGGCGTCGCATTCGAGCTCGGCATCCGCTTGACCGAGCAGCAGTCGCCAGACGTCGAGCGCACCGCGCGCTTCGCGAGCGAGCTGTTCCTCGGCGGCATGGCGCGCCTCGTTCGCATTACGCACTAGTTTGTTGCTTTATGAGGTGGGCTCGGGCACAGTAGCCCGATGCGCGTCATCGCGCTCGCCAACGACCGCTCGTCCGGGGCCGCCTACCGCGGGCAACTGCCGATGCGCGCGCTTGCCGAGCGGGGGCACCAGACGCAGTTCCTCGACTGGGACATGCGCGTGGCGCCGCCGCCGTTCGAGGAGCTGCGCCAGGCTGACGTGGTCCACATGTGGCGGCTCTACCGCGCGCCGGCGCGCCGGCTCGCCAGCGCGCTGAAGGAGGCGGGCGTCGCGGTCGTGTTCGACAACGACGACGACATGACGCGCGTGCCGCGGCACAGCCCCGCCTACGCGGAAATGAAGAGAGCGCGTCCGCAGGTCGTGCAGGAGCTCGGCGCGACGCTGCGCCTCGTCCATCTCGTCACGACCACCTGCGGTGAGCTCGCGGGACGCCTGCGCAGACTCGGCGGCGACGTGCGCGTCGTCGAGAACTACGTCGAACCGAGCTTTCTGCGCCCGCGGCGCCCGGCGAGCGACGAGGTCACGATCGGCTGGGTCGCCGGCCAGGAGCACCGCGGCGACCTGAAGGACCTGCGCCTCAGACGCACGTTCGAGCATCTGCTCGGCGCGCAGCCGCAGGTGCGCCTCGTGAGCGTCGGCGTCGACCTCGGCGTGCGCAGCGACCGCTACACGCACCACAGATTCATCCCGTTCCCCGAGCTGCCCGACGTGATCTCGCGGTTCGACGTCGGCCTGGCGCCGCTCGCCGACGTGTCGTTCAACCGCGTGCGCTCGAACATCAAGCTCAAGGAGTACGCGGCCTCCGGCGTCCCGTGGCTCGCGTCGCCGATAGGCCCGTACAGGGAGCTGGGGGAGGCACAGGGCGGCCGGCTCGTCGCGGACCACCAGTGGGCGGAGGAGCTGACCGCCCTCGCGACCGACGCGGACGCGCGCTCCCGCCTCGCTGAGCAGGCGGCCGCCTGGGGGCTGACGCAGACCGTCACGAGCAACGCGGAAGAGTGGGAGGCGGTCTTCGTCGAGGCCGCCGAGCGGGCCGGCAGATCGGTCGGCCGCTCCTCTGCGCGACGGTCTGGAGGGCGGCCCGAGACCGCGATGGTCATCCCACGGCCGTCGGCTCCCGTCGAGCCCGTCGCGGTTGCGCAGGCGGCCCGGTCCGCCGAGCGGCGCGGGCTCTTCCGGCGCCGGCGACGCGACGCCTGAGGGCGCACGGCGCCCGCCGGTCACGTCCGCCTACACTGGCGGCAGCCCGTGCCGACGTTCTGCCGCCACAACCGCTTCCTCGCCAACTGCCCGATCTGCTCGGGCGATCAGGTCGAGGTCGTGTCCTCGGGCCGCACCGGCGGCGCGCGCACGGCGGCGGGGGCCGGAGCCACGCGCAAGCGCGCCGGGTCCTCGTCCGGTAGCCGCACCGGCGGCGTGCGCGTCCGCCACGTCGCGCGCGAGCAGGAGGACGGCTTCCACTCGTCGCTCGCGCGGGGCCTGAAGGCGAGCGCCGCCGCGGAGCGGCTGGCGGAGGAGATCGCCTTCGCGAGCGCCCGCCTCGAGCTGCTCACGACCGATCCACCGGGCCTCTATCGCGACATCGTCGAGCAGGCGGATCGCGAGGAGGCGCTGTGGCTCGCGTTCCTGATCGCCTACGTCAGCCCGCTCGACGAAGACGACCCGTTTGCCGGCGTGCGGTCGGCCCGCACCTCATGGGCCGGAGGCGAGCTGCCCGTGCTCGACGACGTCGCGCTCGGGCCGCGCACGGCGCACGACCCCGCGCGCGCAACCGCCACGCTCGCCGCCTATCGCGCGTGGGCCAAGCGCGCCGGCTCACAGGAGGCCGCGTTCGCCGGCGAGGACGCTTGGAGCCCGCAGCGACGCTTCGCGCGCGCGTTCGAGCGGCTCGCGCTTCCCGGTCTGCACCGCGACGCTCGCTTCGACCTGCTCGCGACGCTCGGCCGGCTCGGTCTCCACGAGCTCGAGGCCGGCGCGCTCCAGCTCGGCGGCCCAGACGAGACGACGATCGCCGCCAAGCGCGTGTTCGGCATCGCCGACACGCTGCTGCTCGAGCGCCGCGCAGCCGACCTCGCCGCCGCGGGAGACGTGCCGCTCGCCGCGCTCGACCTCGCACTCTGGAACTGGAACCGCCCGGCGCGCCCCGGCGCCGGAGAGCGCGAGCGAGCGACGCTCGGCGCGCCTGGACTTTCGGCGGACACCGACGCCTACGCCCGCGTTGCAGCCGCGCTGGGCCTCTGATCCGGCCGTACATACGGCCACAAACAATCCTGTTTCTTGCCGCAATTTGCGGCTTTCTGCAGCAGTCGTGGGGGCGAAGCTGCTGTGCCTTGCGCACTCCGGTGCCCGATAGAGATGGCGGTTGGCGCGTTGGCGCTTGCGTGCGCCGCCACTTGGGCAACGTCGTGGGTCGGAGGGAGCAGGGATGCGGAGAGGCGATCGACAGGGGAGCGCGGCCGAGGACGCTGTGTTGCGACTCGTGCAGGACCACGCGCCGGAGCTGCTGCGCTTCGCGCGCCGCTTCTCGCACTGTGCCGACGACGCCCATGACGCCTATCAGCGCAGCCTCGAGATCCTCGTGCGGCGAATGCGCGTGGAGCCCCCGGCTCAGCCGTTGTCGTGGGTCAGGACGGTGCTACGCCACGAGGCGCTGTCGATCCGCACCGAGCGCGAGCGGTTCGTCAATCGCTTCGAGGTCGATCTCGACCGGCACGAGGCCCGTCACCTCGAAGATCCGGCCGAGCGCGCGCTCGGCCACGAGCAGTTGGGTCACGCCGCTGAGGCGCTGCAACGGCTGAAGCCGCAGGAGGTGACCGCCCTCGTGCTGCGCGCCGAGGGCCTCTCCTACAAGGAGATCTGTGCTCGCACGGGATGGTCGTACACGAGATGCAACCGCGCGGTGTACGAGGGCCGCCGCGCACTGGCGGAGCGCTTGGACGCCATCGAGTCCGGAGCGGAGTGCGAGCGCTGGACGCCGCTGCTGTCCGTCCTCGCAGACGGCGAGGCGACGGCCGCCGAGCTGTCCGCGCTGCGCCCGCATCTGCGTTCGTGCGCCGCCTGCCGCGCGACCCTGCGCGGCTTTCACGCGGCGCCGGCCCAGGTCGCCGCGCTTGTCCCGCCGGCGCTCGTGCCACTGGCCGCCGAGCCCGGCAGCTCGCTGCTCGGCCACGTCGAGCTCGCGCTGCACGCGGTGGCCGAGCGCACGACGCTCGCGGCGATGCGCGTGCAGGGCGCGCTGGAGGGCCTGACGGGCACGAGAATCGCCGCGGTCGCCGCCTCGACCGCGGCGATCGCCGGCGGCGGAGCGGCGCTCGAGCAGGCGACGCGGGCCGACCGCGTGCCGGCGGCCGACGGCGGATC
>DATHEP010000475.1:0-2015 GCA_035318525.1 Conexibacter sp. | reverse complement strand
CCGGAAGGTCGGGAGCGTAGACGTGGTATCCGCCTTCCTCCTGCGGAGCGAAGACGAGCTCTATGTCGCGCTGGTCGGCCATACCACCACTCAGGATACCGCCCGCAGCAGCTGCTTCTGGAGATCTGACGGCGGGCACGCTCTCGACCAGCAAGAGCGGGGGACCCAGGAATCGAACCTGGCGTTGCGGTTTTGGAGACCGCCGTGTTACCGATACACCAGTCCCCCGGGAAGGACCGGTGTCGCATTCTAGGCGGTCGCGCGGGGTGCCCGCCGGCTCGCGCGACGGCGCCCGAGCAGCCGCCGCAGGGTGACGCGCGCGGCCACGACGAGCCCGGTCGCGCCGCACGCGAGCGAGGGCAGCAGCTCCTCGACGGGCATGCCGCCGACGTGGGCGAGCACGATCATGCGCTCGCGCCCGCCGTGCTGCGCCCGTCCGCTTCCGCGCTCGGCGCCGGTGGCGCGCTCGCGACGTCGTCGACCGGCCGCCACCAGCCGTACGGCTGTCCCTGCGGCCGGCCCTCCGGCGAGTCCTGCCACGTCTCCTGGCGGCCGAGCGGCGTGATGTCGAGCAGCTCCCAGCTCGTCCCGAGCGGCTCGACGCCGCGACCGCGCGTGAAGTAGGTGCGGAAGACGTCGTCGCCGTCGCGCAGGAACACGCTCAAGCCGAAGCCCTTGCCGGGCCCGGCGGCGCCCGCCTCCTGCTCGAACGTGCCGAGCGACGTGTAGCGCGGCTGGCGCCAGCCGAGGCGCCGGCCGAGCCCGTCGAACTCGGCGAAGGGCTTCCGCGAGACGAGCGCCATCGTCGTGTCGCGCAACGCGAGCAGCGCCGGATGGCCGAGGTTGCTCGAGTAGGTGCAGCAGCCGGTGCACGGCGGCGCGCCCGGGGTGTGCATGAAGTGGTAGACGATCAGCTGCCGCCGGCCCTCGAACAGGTCGAGCAGCCCGACCTCGCCCTCGGCGCCCTCGAATATGTGATCGGTGGCGAAGCGGACCATCGGCTGGCGGCGGCGCTCGGCGGCCAGTGCGTCGCGCGCGCGAGTTGCCGCCTTCTCCTTCGCGAGCAGCGCCTCGTGGGCGGCCTGCCATTCCTCGGGCGAGACGATCTGGGGAAGCTGCACGTCGATCTCCTCCTGCAGTCGTGGTCGGTTCCCTTACAAGACCTACCCTACCCGAACTTGGTTCCCTCAAGGAACTCGTCTACGATCGAGGTCATGCAACGGACCGACTTCGGCGAGATGGCCTGCTCGATCGCGCGCACGCTCCACGTCGCGGGGGAGCCGTGGTCGCCGCTGATCATGCGGAACGTGTTCGTCGGCATCACGCGCTTCGACCAGCTCCAGCGCGACCTCGGGGTCTCGCGCAAGGTGCTGTCCGAGCGTCTGCAGTGGCTTGTCGAGCAGGGCGTGCTCGCGCGCCGCCCCTACTCCGAGCGTCCGCTCCGGCACGAGTACCTGCTGACCGACAAGGGCCGCGAGCTGATGCAGGTGCTGTTCGCGATGACGGCCTGGGGCGACCGCTGGGCCGCCGGCGACGCCGGGCCACCGGTGCTGCTGCGTCACCGCGTCTGCGGCGAGCTGACGCACGCCGAGATCCGCTGCGCGCGCTGCGGCGAGCCGCTGCGCGCCGAGGACGTCGACGTCGAGCCTGGGCCGGGGCTGGCCGCGGCCTGAATGCGGGTGGAGGGATTCGAACCCCCAGTGGCCTCTACCTGGCCACCGGCTCCTAAGGCCGGCGTGTCTACCGTTTCACCACACCCGCAACTGCACCGTAGTGACGCGCCGGGATTGTAGGGTCTGAGGCCGATGGAGGCGGGCTACGTGATCGAGCGTCCCAACCGCGCGAAGGCGTCGTCCAGAACGACGCGCGCGATCGTCGTGGCCTTGCTGCTGATCTCCGCCGCCGTGATGCTGATCGTGATGCTCGGCGGCTGGAGCGCGCTGCAGAGCGGGCCGGTGCTTCAACTCGCCTACGTCGTCCTCTATGTCGGCATGGCCTACTACATCGCGCAGTGG
>DATHEP010000474.1:0-2213 GCA_035318525.1 Conexibacter sp. | reverse complement strand
TCGGCGGGACCGATCAGCGGCTCGCGCGTGAGCGGGTCCTCGTACTGGACGTGGTCGTCGCACAGCGGTCCGAAGGCGGACGCATCCCGGCCGCACCAGGCGGCCTCCCAACGGTCGAGCAGGTCGTGGGTCGAGCGGCGTGCGAGCGGGGCTTGCGCGTCGTCAGCCATCACCCGGGTGCGGCGCCGAGGGACCGGCGGGACCGAAGTCGGGCAGGCCCTCGTCGGGCGTCGAGGCCTCGGCGTAGAGGCGCCGCGGGATACGGCCGGCGCCGCGTGCGAGGCGCCCGCCCTCGACGCCGGCGCGGATCGCACGCGCCATCGCGACCGGCTCGTGGGCGCGCGAGATCGCACTCGCGCACAGCACCGCATCGCAGCCCAGCTCCATCGCGAGCGCTGCGTCGGAGGCGGTGCCGACGCCCGCGTCGAGCACGATCGGCAGTTGCGTGCGCTCGCGGATGATCGCCAGGTTGTACGGGTTGCGGATCCCCATGCCGGAGCCGATCGGCGAGCCGAGCGGCATGATCGCCGCACAGCCGACGTCCTCCAGCCGACGCGCGAGGATCGGGTCGTCGGTCGTGTACGGCAGCACGACGAAGTCGTCGTCGACGAGCGCCTCAGCGGCGAGCAGCAGCTCGGGCGCGTCAGGCAGCAGCGTGCGGTCGTCGCCGATCACCTCGAGCTTGATCCAGTTCGTCTCGAACGCCTCGCGCGCGAGCTGCGCGGTCGTGATCGCGTCGCGCGCGGTGTAGCAGCCGGCGGTGTTGGGCAGCACGGCGACGCCGGCGTCGGAGAGCGCGTCCATGATCGAGCCCTGCTGCTGTGGATCCACGCGGCGCAGCGCGACGGTCACCAGCTCAGACCCACTGGCGGCGACCGCCGCGCCCATCTCATCGAGCGAGCGGAAGCCGCCGGTGCCGAGCAGCAGGCGCGAGCGGAAGGTCCGGTCGGCGATGACGAGCGGGTCGTCCACACGCGGGTCGTGCTCGGTGGTCGACATCGATGCTCATCCTCCCTGGATCGCGGTCAGGATCTCGACGCGGGCGCCGGCCGTGAGCGGCGTCTGCGCCCACGTACCGCGCGGCACGACCTCGCGGTCGAGCGCGACGGCGACGCCGCGCGCGTCGAGCGGGACGCCGAGCAGCTCGACCGCGTCGGCGACCGTGGCGCCGTCGGCGACGTCACGCCACTCGCCGTTCAGCTGCACGTTCACGACGGCACCGCCTCGCGTGCGCGGGCGCGCGCGTCGTCCGTCGCGAAGCGCGCAGCGCCGAACGGCGCCGCCGCCTCCGGCGGCTCCTCGCCCGTGAGCGTCGCCGCCAGGACGTCGGCCACGATCGGCGCGAGCAGGATCCCGTGGCGGAAGCAGCCGGCCGCCCACTGCAGGCCGGCGAGCGCGCCCGGACCGAGCACCGGCGCGTTGTCCGGCGTGGCGGGACGCAGCCCGGCGGCGACCTCCTCGATCCTCAGCTCGCTCACGCCCGGCACGAGCTCGATCGCGTCGCGCAGCAGCTCGAAGATCCCGCCCGCCGTCGGCGCCGTGTCGAAGCCCTGCTCCTCCATCGTGGCGCCGAGCACGTAGCGGCCGTCGCCGCGCGGCACGAGGTAGCCCGGCTGCATGCGGATCACGCGCGTGAGGAGGCCGGGGCCGGCCGGGTCGCGCAGGCGCATGATCTGTCCCTTGACGGGGCGGACCGGGACGCGCGCGTGCGCGGGCAGGCCGTCGAGCGCGCCGGCCCACGCGCCGGCGGCGATCACGACGTGGTCGACGGCGATGCGCGTGCCGTCCGTCAGCTCGACGCCGACGACGCGCTCGTCGCCGCCGTCCGCGGGCGCGAGCATGAGGCGCGCGACCTCCGACCCCTCGCGCAGCACACCGCCCGCGCGCTCGACGGCCGTCGCGAGCGCGGCGGTCAGCGCACGCGGATCGATCGCGTGGTCGTCGGGCACGTCGAGCGCGAGCCGCAGCGTCGGCGCCAGCGCCGGCTCGCGGCGACGCGCCTCGCTCGCGAGCAGCCGCTCGACCGGCAGGCCGAGCGTGCGGCGCTCGGCCAGCTCGCGCTCGAGCACCTCCGCCTCGTCGCGGTCGCGCGCGACGGCGAGCGTGCCGCAACGGTGGAAGCCGGGGTCGCGGCCGGAGGCGGCGCACAGCTCTTCGACGAACGCCGGATAGCGCTCGAGGCTCGCGCGGTTGAGCGCGAGCAGCGCCGGCTC
>DATHEP010000473.1:0-6739 GCA_035318525.1 Conexibacter sp. | reverse complement strand
ATACCGCCGCGCGCTCTGGGCACACGGGATCAAACCGATCATCGCCCGCCGCAACACCACCCACGGCTCCGGGCTCGGCAGACGCCGCTGGGTCGTCGAGCGCACCTTCGCCTGGCTGCACCAATTCCGACGCCTGCGCATCCGCTGGGAACGCGACCCCCGACCTGCACCTCGCCTTCCTCAGCCTCGGCTGCGCCATCATCACCTGGCGCTACCTCCGAGGGTTCTGAGACACGCTCTTAGAACAGGTTCTTATGCCGTGCTGGTCGCGGCCTGCGCCTCGGCGACCAGCTCGGCGCGTCGCGCCGGGTCCTGAAACGGTGCCGGGTCGCGCAGGTAGGCGGCGACGACGGCGAGCTCGCGATCGCCGGCCGCGCCGCGCAGCGCCTCGACGCTGTCGGCGTCGAGCACCGCGAGCGAGACGAGCCGCACGCCGGCGGCGGCGGCGCGCGCCCGCGCCTCGGCGCCGCGCTCGACGAACACGACGACCGCCTCGACCTCCACGTCCTCCACCCCGCGGCGCTCCAGCTCCAGCCGCAACTGGCGCAGCGCGATCTCCTTCGAGTCGAAGCCGGTCACGAGGTCGTCGACGAGCGCCACGCGGTCGCCGGAGCGGAAGCCGCCCTCGACAAGACGGTGGCTGCCGTAGGACTCGACTTCACCGCCTGCGAGATCCTCGACCTTGCGCACGTTCGGCAGCTTGCGCGTGTAGCCCATCGGCAGCCCGAGCTTGTACGCGAGGCCGGCCGCGAACGGGACGCCTGCCGCCGCCAGCCCGACGAGCTGCGTCGCCTCCGGCAGCTCCTCGCGCACCAGCTCCGAGCCCGCGTCCACGAGGAAGCGGAACAGCTCCGGATCGGCCGGCGCGTCGCGGAAGTTGACGTAGAACGGACTCCACGCGCCCGACATCAGCTCCCAGCCCTCGGGCCGGTCGCGCAGCCATGTGCGGACGACGCCGGCCGCGTAGAGGCGCCGCACGAGCTCGGTGGCCAGCTCGCGCTTGCGGTCGTCCCAGGACACGCGCCGAGCCTAGCGCGTGAAAGCATGCCGCCGTGCTCGCGATCGTCCTGACGGTCATCGTCGCCGTGGCGGCCGGGGTGGCGGTCGAGCGCCGCGACAACGCGCTTGCCCACATCCTGCGCACCCGCGTGCTGCAGGCGATGCTGTGGGTGCTCGTGCCGTTCGTGGCCTACGTGAACCTCGCGCGGGCGCACATCAGCGTCGACGCGGGCGTCGCAATCGCGGTCGCCGGCGTCGCGATCGTGCTCGCCGGCGTGCTCTCCTGGCGCATCGCGCTGGGACCGCTGCGACTGCCCCGCCCGACGACCGGCGCCGCGATCGTCTCGACGCTGCAGGCGAACACCGCCTACCTCGGCCTGCCGCTCTGCGCGGCGCTGTTCACGGAGGCGGAGCTGGCGCAGGCCGTCGCCTACGACGCGCTGATCTCGCTGCCGCTGCTCGTGATCGGCAGCTTCAGCGTCGGCGCCGTGTTCGGGACCGAGGGCGACGCCGGCGTGCGCGCCCGCGTGCGTGTGCTGCTGCGTAACCCGGTGCTGCTCGCGGTCGCCGCCGGGCTGCTCGTGCCCGACGCATGGGCGCCGGAGTCGCTCGTCACGCCGTCGCACATCGCGATCTACGCGCTGCTGCCGCTCGGCTTCTTCGCCGTGGGGGTGACGCTCGGCGACGAGGCGAAGGACGGTGCGTTGCGCGTCCCGCCACCGCTCACGCCACCGGTCGCCGTCGTCGTCGTCCTGCGGATGGCGTTCGCGCCGGCGGCGCTGGCGCTGCTCGGCCTGCTCGTGCTCGACGTGCCGGCGCCGTTCTACCTGCTGGCGGCGATGCCGGTCGGCGTCAACACGATCGTCGTCGCGCACGCGACCGGCCTCGACCTGCGCCTGCCCGCCGCCGCGATCGCATGGTCGACGACGATCGCGCTCGGCGGCGTCGCGCTGCTGGCGCTCACCGGCGTGCTCGGCTGATCTCGGCCCGGTGGCCAAGGCCGCCGGCGCGCTTCTCCTCCATCGGTCGATACCGCGTGCGACCGCGTTGCCGCACCCTCCATGTCATGCACTTCCTGTCCCCTTCGCAGCCCACACCGACCGGACCGGTGCTGCTGACGGGGGCGACCGGCTTCTTGGGGATGGAGCTGCTCGCGCGCTACCTGGAGCGGACCGAGCGGCCGATCTACGCGCTCGTGCGCGCGGCCGACGACGCCGAGGCGCAGGCGCGCCTGCGCGCCGCCGCGCGAATGGTCGTGCCGGTGCCCGGTCGCTACGACGAGCGCCTGCTCGCGATCCGCGGCGACGTCGCGCAGCCGGGCCTCGGCCTCGCGCGCAGCACGCGCATCGCACTCGCGGAGACGGTGACGGAGATCGTCCACGCGGCGGCGTCCGTCTCCTTCACGCTGCCGCTCGAGGACGCGCGCGAGATCAACGTCGAGGGGACGCGACGAGTGCTCGAGCTGGCTGAGCTGTGCACCGCGCGCGGCAGCCTGCGGCGCGTCTCGCACGTCTCGACGGCATACGTCGCCGGCGACCGCCGCGGCACCTTCCACGAGGATGAGCTCGACGCCGGCCAGGGCTTCCGCAACAGCTACGAGCGCACGAAGTGGGAGGCCGAGAAGCTCGTGCGCGAGCACATCGGGCGGCTGCCGGTCCAGGTCTTCCGGCCGAGCATCGTCGTCGGCGAGCAGGAGACCGGCTGGACGGCCTCCTTCAATGTCATCTACGCGCCGTTGCGCGCCTACGCCAAGGGCGCCTCGCTGCCCCTGATCCCCGGACGACGTTCGGCGCCGGTCGACGTCGTGCCGGTCGACTACGTCGCGGACGCGATCTTCGAGCTGGCCTCGCGCAAGGACGGCGTCGGCGTGACGTACAGCCTTGCCGCGGGGTCGCAGGCGAGCAGCGTCGGCGAGCTGGTGAGCCTGTCGGCACGCACGTTCGGACGCTCGCGGCCGATGACCGTGCCGCCGGCGCTCTATCGCCGCACGATGCATCCGCTGCTGGTGCGGCGCGCCCACGGCGCGCGCCGCCGCTGGCTCGAGCAGGCGCCCGTCTTCTTCCCCTACTTCGCCGTGCGCGTGCGGCACGACACGACGCGCGCGCAGGCGGCGCTCGCGAGAGCCGGGATCGCGCCGCCGGCGCTGCCGGACTACTTCGAGCGCCTCGTCGACTTCGCGGAGAACGCTCGTTGGGGCCGCCGGACGGTGAGCCGCGTCGACGCCGCGGGCGCGGAGCGGCGGCGGGCGGCGTTGGCGGCGCCGCCCGCACCGCTCCGCGAGCTGGGGGCGCTGGGGACCGGATGAGCGGGGGCGCCGGCGCGGGCCCGGGCCGGGTGGCACTCGTGCGGGGTCGGACGGGATGAGTGTGCGCGCCGGCGCCGATCGCAGCCGGGTGGCGCTCGTGCTGCCGGGCGGCGGGGCGCGCGGCGCCTACGAGGCGGGCGCGCTGTCGGTGCTGCTGCCGGCGCTGGAGGCGCGCGGGGAGCGCGTGTCGCTGCTGTGCGGGACGAGCGTCGGCGCGATCAACGCCGCCCTGCTCGCGTCGCTCGCGCATCTGCCGGCGGAGGCGCAGGCGGAGCTCGCGCTGGAGCGCTGGCGCTCGCTGCGGCGCGAGGACGTCGTCGCGCCGCTGATCGGCGGCGGGCTGCCGCTGCAGCTCGCGCGGCTGGCGGGCGACGCGCTGCGCGTGCCGGGGCTGCGCCGCGGCAGCCTGCTCGACCCGCGTCCGCTGCGCCGCTTCCTCGAACGGCGGCTCGACTGGGCGGGCCTGCACCGCAACGTCGCGGACGGCTTCGTCGACGCCGTCTGCGTGATGGCGACGCAGCTGGCAAGCGGCAGCCCGGTCGCGTTCGTGGAGGCGTCCGGCCCGGGCGGGCGGGATCCGATTCCCGACGACGGCGCCGACTTCCCGTACGTGCGCGTGAAGCTGGCGAGCGAGCACGTGCGCGCATCGGCGGCGATGCCGCTTGTCTTCCCGGCGGTCGAGGTGCGCGAGCCGGAGCAGGCGCGCGGCTACTACACGGACGGCGCCACGCGTCTCAACAGCCCGATCAAGCCGGCCGTCGAGCTGGGCGCGGACCGCATCGTCGTGATCGGCTTCGAGCCGCTGCGCGACCCGGTGCAGAGCGTGCCGAAGCACGTCTCGCCGCACCTCGTGGACGTGCTCGCGAACGTGCTCGACGGGCTGCTCGTCGACCAGGTGGCGGACGACGTGCACCGCCTGGTGGCGATCAACGCCTTCTTCGCCGAGAGCGCGGCGCACGGCACGGTGCCGTCGGCCCGCGCCTACCGCGCCGCGCGCGGCCGCCGTCCCTATCGCCGCATCGCCTACGCGCTCGTGACGCCGCAGCGGCGGCGCGAGCTGGGGCGACTCGCGCTCGAGACCTTCCAGCAGCGCTACGGCGGCGTGCGCGCGGCGACCGCCCCGCCTGACCTGCTGCTGCTCGGCCGGCTGCTGCGCGGCCGCACGGACGCGGGCGGTGACCTGCTCTCGTTCCTGTTCTTCGACCCGGCCTACGTCGAGGCGCTGATCGCCGCCGGCCAAGCCGACGCGCACCGCTGGCTCGCGCGCCACCCGACCTTCTGGTGCAGCGACGGCGCCCACGACTTCGACGGCCTCGCCGCCGCACCGGACCCGAGCGCGCAAGAGGCCGCCTCGCTCGACGAGTTCCGCCGCCTGCGGCGGGGGTGAGTGGCCACATCTCACTTAGTGGGTAGACTACCCACTATGTACGCGACGCCACGCAAAGGCGGGACCTGGGAGCTGCGCGAGTCGGCGAGCACGCCGGCCGGGCCGCGCAGCCGCACCCTCGCGACGTTCCGCACGCTCACGCCCGACGTGATCGCGCACGCTCAGGCGCGCGCGGCGAAGCCCGTCGACGCCGAGGCGATCCGGCGCGCAGCGGCCCGCGCGGGCGCACCGGTCGCCGGCAGCGCCGAGGACCGGGCCGCGGGCGAGCTGATCTCCGCCCTCGCCCATGGCCGCTCGCCCCGGCCGTCGCTGCGGAGCCTGCTGGCCGACGCGCTCGGCGACGCACGCGCAGACGCGCCGAGCGACAGCGCTCGCGCGGCCGCGCCCTGGGTCGCGGCCAGCGCGCAGGAGCGAGGCGACGCGCTGCGCGACCTGCTGCTGCTCGCCGACCACCTTCCGGCGCCGCGCACGACAGCGAAGCGCGCCTTCCCGCCGATCGCGTCGAGGCCGGCATGACCGAGCCGTCGCTCCCCGACAAGGTCGTCGCGATCCACGGCAGCCTCACAGCGGCGCGCATCGGCCACGCGTTCGGCGGCGCACTCGCGCTCGCCTACTACGCCGAGCCGCGCGCGACGATCGACATCGACCTGAACGTGTTCGTCGCGTCGGACGAGCACGCCGCGGTCCACGCCGCGCTCGCGCCACTCGGGATCGGCGACGACGTCGACGCGACCGCCCTGCCACGCGACGGCCAGTGCCGCTGGTGGTGGGGGCGCACGCCGCTCGACCTGTTCTTCGCCTACGACGACCTCCACGTCGCGATGCGCCGCGCCGCCCGCACCGTCCCGTTCGGCGACGCCACGATCACGGTCCTCGCACCCGAGCACCTGACCGTCTGCAAGGCGGTGTTCGACCGCCCGAAGGACTGGCTCGACATCGAGCAGATCCTCGTCTGCGAGGCCGACCTCGACGTCGCCGACATCGCGCGCTGGCTCACACGCATCGCCGGGTCGGACGACCGCCGCACCCAGCGCTTCGGCGCGCTGGCGACGGCGGTGACCAACTGACGCCCCGGCGCGTCAGCGACGCCGTCTGGCTCTTCCTCTCGCTCTTCTCGGCTTCTGCTTGAGCGTCAGCGCGACGCTCCCGTGCTCGGCGAGCACGGTTCCCGCGCCCGGTCTCGAAGATCTCACGACGAGCGGGCGCAGCCTTCTGCCTCTTCTCGCTCTCGGCCGCGTCAATCGTCCGAGCATGCAACGGGCTCTGGTCAACGCTGCTCTCGCCCTGCTGAACGACAGGCCCCTGACTCTCGGCACGACGCATCTCGTGCTGGCTGCTCTCGCGACGAGTGGCGTCGTCACCGGCTGGTTGAGGACCGGCGGCGGCGGGAGCGGTACGAGCGCGTTGAGCGCGGCGGCAGCGTTCAGGCGACCGCCTGTGACGGTCTTGCCCGCCAACGAGGCGACCGGGTCGACCGACGTGAGGAGCGCGCTGCGCACCTCCGCGACCGACACGCTCGGCTTGAGCGAGAACAGCAGCGCGGCGGCGCCCGCGACGTGCGGAGTGGCCATCGAGGTGCCCTGGAGGAAGGCGTACGAGGGCGGAGTCGACAGCGGCGCGCGACACATGAGCGCCACGTCGTCGAGCCACGCGCCGCTCGAGGCGTCGAGTCCACTGCCGGCGACGTAGACGAATCGCAGCGTGACGGCTCTGCCCGCGAGCCCGGAGATGTCCTGGCTCGAGAAGCTGAGCATCTCGGTGCCCGGCGTGTCCGCCCCGGCCACGAACTCGTGCTCAGTGGCGCCCGACGTCACGTAGTACAGGAATCTGCCGCCCGTACCGCGTCGGATGAAGCGACGGCCCTCCACGTGACACCTCCCGGAGCCGGCGGGAACCGTGAAGGTGGCTCTCAGCTCCATCGAGTAGGTCGTGCCGGTCGCCGGCGTTCCGCTCGGCGTGTCGGTCGCCCCCGCGGAGGTGAGGGGACCGTTGCCCGCGTTCGCCCGCCCGAACGACGTTCCACCGGCGCTTCTCCATCGCGTGGCGAA
>DATHEP010000472.1:0-2214 GCA_035318525.1 Conexibacter sp. | reverse complement strand
CGATCGCGGCGCGGCGCTGTGCCTGCTCCTCCACTCTGATCGCCAGCCAGCCTTCGGGCGAGTGCCCGTGGACGCCCTCGAACGTGCCCTCGATGATCCGCTTGCGCAGGTGCTGCAGCCCGACCTCGCGGCTGTCGGCGTCGGCGCGCGCGGTCTCGAGCGCGAGCCGCAGGTCGTCCGCCGCCCGGCGCAGTGCGAAGACCTTCGTCATGCCGGCGGCTCCCCGAGCAGGCGCTTGGGCGAGAAGGCGAGCTGGAAGGGACGCGCGAAGGCGATCCGCGCGACGTCGGCGGCGTCGCGGCCCCACTCGCCGGGGTCCGGGCCCGCCAGTCTGCTCGGCCGCGGCGGCCGGCTGCCCACGACGCGCGGCACGACGAAGCCGCGCGCGTCGAGCGGCACGTCGTCCCACCTGAGGTCGGCCCACGTGTTGAGCGGCAGGTCGCTGCGCGCGTCGAAGCCGAAGCGGGTGCCGCGCATCGGCTCGCGCAGCACGAACATCCAGCGCTCGTCGCGCGCCCGCCGCTCGGTCAGGTCGAACGCGAACAGCGTCGTCTGCTCGTCGACCGCCAGCGGGAAGATGGGGCGCTTCCACTCGCCGGTGCTCTCGTCCGGCAGGAAGCCGCCGACCGACTTCGCGGCGAGCACGGTCGTGCCCGGGAAGCGGCGCAGCACCTCGGCGCGCACGAGCAGCACGAGCAGGTCCTGGCCGCCGGTCTCGTCGTGCTCGCCGAGCGCGACCTCCAGCGGCCAGCGCGCGATCTCGTCGACGTCCGGGTTGTCGACCTCGGAGGGCCAGAAGCGCGTGAACGACGAGCCGCGCTGGTCGGTCGGGAACTCGCGCCACAGCAGCTCGCGGTTGAACTCTTGGTTGAGGCCGACGAGCAGCGCCTCGACGAACGGCGAGTTCGTCTCCAGCAGCGTCGCGCTGTTGGCCGGGAAGCCGGAGATCCCCGGCACCGCCCACTCGGGCCAGCGCGACAGCAGCTCGGCGGCGATCGGCATCCCGAAGCGCGGGTGGTCCATGATGCGGCGCAGCGGCCGCTCGTCGGACTCGGCGCGCAGCTCGACGTCGGGCGCCTCGATCATCGCCTTGACGCGCGTCAGCTGCTGGCCGAGCGGCCGCAGCCCGCCGACCACGGCGCCGGCCACGGTCGCCACGTCGAGCTGGACCGCCGCCGCGATCGTCGGCAGCTCCACGAGCAGCTCCGAGTTGACGCGCCGGCGCAGGCCGCGCAGCACTCGCGGCGACGGCGCGGTCATGGTCATCGCGGGAGCGCCCATCGACGCCGTCGCCGTCTCGGTCACCACCGTCAGCTGCGCCAGCATCCCCGGATCGCGCTCCGCGAACAGCGGCTGCTGGCCCGCCAGCAGCCCGACGAGCGACTGCGAGGACGGCAGCGAGGCCGGGTCGCCGCCGACGGGCACGCTCGCGTGGGCCTCCTGCGCCGTGACCCACGCCACCGACTCGACCAGCAGGTGGCGTCCGGCGAGCCCCTGCGCCACGACGGGCTCCGCCGCGGGCATGCCGTCGCCGAGCGCGGCGCGCACCCGTCGCGTTCGCCGCGCGAGCGCGCCTCCCGGGCGGGCGAGGCGCTTGAACGCGGAGGAGGCCGCGCCGTCGGGCAGCGCCGACTGCTCGATCGTGCGCGCGAGCGTTCCGACCCCCTCGACCTGCACCTGGCCGCGCAGCGGGTCGGCCAGCAGCACGACGTCGCTCGCGGTCATGCCTTGCAAGTGCTTGTCCTGGGCCAGCTGTGCGGCCTGCGTCGACAGCTCGCCGACCGCGAGCAGCCGGTTGGCCTCCCGGATCGCCCCCGACTGCTCCCACGCGCGCGCCATCAGGAACTCCTGCTCGAGCTGCACGTAGCGCGTGCCGAGCGCGGCGGCGATGCGGTGGCGCACCTGCAGGTTGAGCGTCGCCACCCAGCCGTCCTGCGGCACGCGCTGCACGCCCGCGAAGTGCGAGCCGTAGAGCGGCGGCGCGAGCGCCTTGTCGCCCGCGTCGGGCTCGGCGCTGGCCGTCTCGAAGCGGGTCGCGGGCGCGTCGAGCCGCGTGCGCAGCAGCCCGACGAAGCGCTCGCGCACGCTGTCCTCGCTCCATGTCTCTCTCGCGACCTCGGTTCCGGGCACGCGCAGCGCCCCCTGCACCGACACCGTCAGGGGTCTCGGGGCGCCGCTCAGCAGGTCCGCGTGCGGCCAGGGGTTGCGCACGTC
>DATHEP010000471.1:0-2163 GCA_035318525.1 Conexibacter sp. | reverse complement strand
GATCCTCGTCGTCGACGACGAGCCGGCGGTGCGCACGTCGCTCGCGCGTGCACTGCGGCTCGACGGCTACGACGTCGCGCTGGCGCAGGGCGGCCGTGAAGCGCTCGTCGTGCTGGCGGCGGCGCCGGCGCCGGACGCCGTCGTGCTCGACGTGCTGATGCGGGAGGTCGGGGGGTTGGAGGTCTGCCGACGCCTGCGCGACGCCGGCGACCGCACGCCCGTGCTGATGTTGACCGCGCGCGACCGCGTTGTTGACCGCGTGCGCGGGCTCGACGCGGGCGCCGATGACTACCTCGTCAAGCCGTTCGCGCTGGAGGAGCTGCGGGCGCGGCTGCGGGCGCTGCTGCGTCGTACCGACAACGGCGGCGACGCGGGTGAGCTGCTGCGCTTCGCGGACCTGACGCTCGATCTGGCCGCGCACGAGGTGCGCCGCAGCGAGCGTGCGATCGAGCTGACACGCACGGAGTTCCTGCTGCTGGAGCTGCTGCTTCGGCACCCGCGCCAGGTGCTGCCGCGCGCCACGATCTTCGAGCACGTGTGGGGCTACGACTTCGGCGCGACCTCGAACTCACTGGAGGTCTACGTCGGCTACCTGCGGCGCAAGACGGAGGCCGGTGGCGAGCCGCGCGTGATCCACACCGTGCGCGGCGTCGGCTACGTGCTGCGCGAGCGATGACGCTGACGCGCCGCTTCACGCTGCTCGCCGCGTCGGCGGTCGCGGTCGCGATCGTGCTCGCGTCGGCGCTCGTCTACGTCGTCGTGCGCGGCGAGCTGCGCGGGCAGCTCGACGACGAGTTGCGCGACAACGCGCGCAACGCCGCGCCGATCGTGATGCGCATGCGCGGCGAGCTGCTGCCGGACTTCCGGGCGCCGGGCCGTCTGGGAGGGCTGGACCGCGCCGGCGTTCCGGGCGGGCTGGGCGGTGCTCCCGCCCGGGGCATGCCGCCGCCCTCGCTGCGCCCGTTCGTCGAGCGTCTCCCCGGCCGTGACGCGCTCGGGCTGCGGACCGCCTACGTCGCACTCGTGGACGCCGACGGCCGCGTGCTCGCCCCGGACGAGGTCCGTGTGCCGGTGACGGCGGCGGCGAGAGCGGTCGCGGCGGGGGAGCGCGGCGAGCTCTTCGCCGACGCGAGCGTCGACGACACGGACGTGCGCGTGCTCACGAGCCCCGGCCCGCCCGGCCTCGCGATCCAGGTGGCGCGACCGCTCGGCGACGTGAACCGCACGCTCGACCGGCTGGCGCTCGTGCTCGTGCTCGTGAGCGCAGGCGGGATCGCGCTGGCGGCGGCGCTCGGCCGCCTCGTCGCACGCACGGCCGTGCAGCCCGTGAGCCGCCTGACGACCGCCGCCGAGCACGTCGCGCAGACGAGCGACCTGGCGAAGCGGATCGACGTGACGCCGGCGCGCGACGACGAGATCGCGCGGCTCGCGCGCAGCTTCAACGCGATGCTCGCGGCGCTCGAGTCGTCCGTCGGTCGCCAGCGGCAGCTTGTCGCCGACGCCTCCCACGAGCTGCGCACCCCGCTGACGAGCGTGCGCACGAACGTCGAGGTGCTGGCGCGCTCGCCGCAGCTGCCGGAGCACGCGCGCCAGCTACTGCTCGCCGACGTCGTCGCCCAGCTCGACGAGCTCGGCGCGCTCGTCGGTGACGTCGTCGAGCTGGCGCGCGAGGAGGAGCCGGCGGCCGAGCTGGAGGACGTGCGCTTCGACGAGCTGGTGGCGGCGGCGGTCGCGCGGGCGGAGCGCCGGCCGGGCGCGCCGGCGTTCGCGACGACGCTGGAGCCGTGCGTCGTGCGCGGGGCGCCCGCGCGGCTCGACCGCGCCGTCGCGAACCTGCTCGACAACGCGGCCAAGTGGAGCCCGTCCGGCGGCCGGGTCGAGGTGGCGCTGCGCGGCGGCGAGCTGACGGTGCTCGACCGCGGGCCGGGGATCCCGCCGGAGGACCTGCCGCACGCGTTCGAGCGCTTCTACCGCGCGCCGAGCGCGCGCGGACTGCCCGGGTCCGGGCTCGGCCTCGCGATCGTGCGGCAGGTCGCCGAGCTGCACGGTGGCGCTGTGGCCGCGGAGGTCGCCGAGGGCGGCGGGGCGCTGCTGCGGCTGCGCTTGCCGGCCGACGCGCTGTCGGCCGACACCGGGGCAGATCTCGTACCCATGGTTGACACA
>DATHEP010000470.1:0-2964 GCA_035318525.1 Conexibacter sp. | reverse complement strand
GCGAAGTCCCCTCCGAACATGCGTATCTCGCCCAGGAAGGGCTCGGTCATCGACGGCTCTCCCGCTCGCTCCTACGTACCCGGCGCGCACGCTACCGTGCAGAGGCCACCACCGCAAAACCTGTCGACTGGTGCACAAAAGCTTGCGCAATCGTGCGACCGGCGCCGCCAGACGCCGCGGGGGTTCGCCAAGCCCTCCTGCTAGGAGGCGCGCGGGGACAGCACCACGAGCGGGATCGTGCGGTCTGCGCGTGCCTGGTAGTCGTCGAACCCGCGGTAGGTCGCGACGACCTGCGGCCACAGCCGCGCGCGCTCCTCGTCATCCGCCACGTGCGCGTGGACGGGCAGCACGCGCCGGCCGACCTGGATCGTCGTGTCCGGATGCGCGCGCAGGTTGTGGAACCACGCCGGGTGTCTCGGGTAGCCGCCCTTCGAGGCGACGAGCACGTGCTCCTCGCCGATGCGCGTGTAGACGAGCGGGCTGGTCCGTCTGACGCCGCTGCGCGCGCCGACGTGGTCGAGCAGCAGGATCGGTGACACGAACGGCGGCTTATGCCCGATCCGGCCCCCGGTCGCGCGGTAGAGCGCCGTGTGAACGCCCGTCAGCCGACGCAGCGCAGGCCAGGAGCGATCGACGAGCGCGTTCATCGCGAGCCACTCTACGCGGCGATAGGCCGCGCGGCGCCGGTCGGCGCGGCGCGGCCGCGCCGGCTTATCTCATCGGCGGGTCGGGCGGGAATCTGCCGTCCTCCGGCTTCCATCTGTCACCTTCGTGGCGCAGCTGGATCTGCCAGCTCCAGTCGTCTTCGCCCTCGGTCAGCGCCCGCTCGGCGGTCGAGATGTACGCGACGAGCTCCTCGTATTCGCGCTTGGAGAGTATGCCTCTCCATCCGGGCATGCCGGGTTCGCCTTCATTGATCACGTGGCGCGCGCGTTCCTCCGTGACGTCGCCGATGACGTCGAGGTTGAAGCGCGGGCCTCTCGCGCCGGCGTCCGCGAACGTGTGGCAGCCGGCGCACATTTCGTTGAAGCGCGCCCGCGCGTAGGTCCAGCGGTCTCTCTTCACCTGCTCGACCTGCACGACTCTTCTCGGCGGCGGCGCGTCCGCCTCGTCCCCGCCGCAGCCGGCCAGGAGCGCGAGCGCGACCGCCGTGAGCGCGCATGCGACGGGCAGGCGCGCGGCGCGGCGCAGCCGCCGGCCCTCGATCCACTTCAACATCCCCTCTCCCCTCGCTTCCGATCGATCCCCCGTCGTCGGGCGTTCGCCGCTCCGGGCGCGCTCCGGCGCGCCGCGGTGGCTCGACGCTCAGGATCTCAGCTTTTCAGGGGCGACGCAGCATCAGGTGGCACGAGCGCGTGCCCGCTGGCGCTAGCGTCGTGGCCATGGCCACCGCGAGCCCCTCCGCGCGACGCGCGACGACCGCCGACGCCGCGCCGCTCGCGCGGACGCTCGCGCGCGCCTTCCACGACGACCCCGTCGCCTGCTGGGCGTGCCCGCCCGCGCGGCTGCGGCCGCGCGTGCTCGAGCGCTTCTACGCCGTCCGCCTGCGCCAGATGCTGGGCGACGAGGAGGTGTGGACCGATGCCGGTCACGCGGCCGCGGCGTTGTGGGCGCCGCCGCGGCGCTGGCGCACGACGCTGCGCGAGGACCTCGCGCTCGCGCGCGGGATGCTCGTGCCGCGACTGCTCCCCCGCCTGCCGCTTGTGCTCCACGGGATGACCGGCGTCGAGCGCCATCACCCGCCGGAGCCGCCCCACTGGTACCTCGCGATCCTCGGCACCGACCCGGCCGCCCAGGGGCGCGGGCTCGGGTCGCGACTGCTCTCGCCGGCGCTCGAGCGCTGCGACGAGGACGGCGTCGGCGCATACCTCGAGTCCTCGAAGGAGCGCAACATCGCCTTCTATGCGCGGCACGGCTTCCGCGTCACGCGCGAGCTGCGCCTGCCGCGCGGGCCGCAGCTGTGGGCGATGTGGCGCGATCCCCGCTGAAGAAATCCGGCAAGGCCTTCAACCGCTATCTAGTATGACAGTGAAAGTTCAACTGGTTGAATGGCGCGCGCGCCATGGCTAGGCTCTTCCTGGAAACGTAGGCGTTTCGGGGAGCGATCGTGAGAGCAGGCACCAAGTACGCAGTGCTGGGACTGCTGCTCGAGCAGCCGAGCTACGGCTACGAGGTGCTGGTGCGCTTCCGGCGCGCGTTCGACGTCGGCCAGTGGGCGGTGACGCCGCAGGGTTTCTACGCCGCCCTCGACCGGCTCGAGCGCGACGGCCTGATCGAGCCGCTCGACGCCGACCCGGACGCCAGCCGCCGGCAGCCGAAGACGCCCTGCGCCAGGAGCTGGGCGCGGTCGCCGACGGGATGCGCGGCGAGCGCGTGCTGACATGAGCCTGCTGATGCTCGACCACGTCACGAAGGCGTACGTGCGCGGGCGCCGCGAGCTGGTCGCGTTGCGCGACGTCTCGCTCGACGTCGGCGCCGGAGAGATCGTCGGCGTGTGGGGCCGGCGCTTCTCCGGGCGAACGACGCTGCTGCGGATCGCGGCCGGCCTCGAAACACCGGACGAGGGGCGCGTCCTGCTCGACGGCGTCGCCGTCGGCGAGCATCCCGAGGGGGACCTGCGCCGCCGGATCGCCTACTGCCACACGAGCTTCGCGCCGGCACACGCCGAGCTCGTGGTCGAGCACGTCGCCGTCCCGCTGCTCGCGGTCGGCACGCGCATCGATCGCGCGTGCACCCGCGCGCAGGCGATGCTCGACCGCGTCGGAGCCGGCGCCTGCGCAGAGATGCGTCCGCACGAGCTGGCGCAAGGCGAGCTCGTGCGCGTCGTGCTCGCGCGTGCGCTCCTGCAGCAGCCGCAGCTGCTGCTGATCGACGAGCCGTCGAGCGGCGTCGACCTGCTCGAGCGCGACGACGTGCTGACGACGCTGCGCGTGATCGCGAAGGACGAGGGGGTCGCGGTCCTCA
>DATHEP010000469.1:0-5876 GCA_035318525.1 Conexibacter sp. | reverse complement strand
GCCGCCGGCGCCCGCGAGGTCGTCTCCGCCGACGCGGCCTCGCGCACGTATCGCAAGCTGATCGTCGACGCTGACGGCCGCGCGGCCGGCGCGGTGCTGCTCGGCGACACGCGCGGGCACGAGCTGCTGCTCGAGCACGTGCGCCGCCGCGAGCCGGTCGACGACCTGCTCGGCCTGCTCCAGCAGGCGAGCGAGGCGAGTGCCGCCGACCTGCCCGACACCGCCCAGGTGTGCAACTGCAACGGCGTCTGCAAGGGCGAGATCGTCGGCGCGATCCGCGCGAAGGGCCTCGGCTCGACACAGGAGGTCGTCGCCGTCACGCGCGCCGGCTCGGGCTGCGGCTCGTGCAAGGGGCTCGTCAGAGAGCTGCTCGCGATCGAGCGCGGCGGCGCGGGCGAGGAGCCCGTGTACCTGTGCCCGTGCAGGAAGCAGACACGCGAGGGGCTGGCGGCCGTCGTGCGCGAGCACGACCTCGACTCGGTCACCGAGCTGGCGGAGGCGTGCGGCGTCGGCCGCGACTGCGGCGCCTGCAAGCCAGGGCTCGCCTACCTCGTCTCGCAGGTGCAGGAGAACCGCCACCGCGAGGAGCGCCACGCGCGCTTCATCAACGACCGCGTGCACGCGAACATCCAGAACGACGGGACCTTCTCGGTCGTCCCGCGCATCCGCGGCGGCGTCACGACGCCCGACGAGCTGCGCCGCATCGCCGACGTCGCCGAGCGCCACGACGTGCGCATGGTGAAGATCACCGGCGGGCAGCGGATCGACCTGCTGGGGATCCGCAAGGAGGAGCTGCCGGCAGTCTGGGAGGAGCTGGGGATGCCCTCCGGGCACGCCTACGCGAAGGCGGTCCGCACCGTCAAGACGTGCGTCGGCACGGACTTCTGCCGCTTCGGGCTCGGCGACGCGATCGGCGTCGGGATCGACCTCGAGACACGCATGGAGGGCCTCTACACCCCGCACAAGGTGAAGTCGGCCGTGACGGGCTGTCCGCGCAACTGCGCGGAGGCGTACGTGAAGGACATCGGCCTCGTCGCGATCGAGGGCGGCTGGGAGATCTACGTCGGCGGGGCGGCCGGCGCGAACGTCCGCAGAGGCGACCTGCTCGACACCGTCGCCGACGAGGAGTCGGCGATCAGACTGGCGCTCGTCTTCCTCCAGCACTACCGCGAGCAGGCCGAGTACCTCGAGCGCACGTACACGTGGGTCGAGCGCGTCGGGATCGAGGACGTCCGCGCGGTCGTGCTCGACCCGGCGCGACAGGCCGAGCTGCTGGAGCGCTACGCGATCGCGAAGGCGGCGGCGGACCCGGACCCGTGGATGGAGCGCCACGACCCGGTGCACCCGAAGCAGTTCGCGGAGCTCGACAGCGAGCCGGAGCCGTTCACGCCGATCGACGTCGTCCTCACGGGCGCGGGCGCCGCCGTCGGCCCGACCGCCGAGGAGGCGCCATGAGCGAAGGCCTGCACCGGATCGGGCTCGCCGCGGACGTGCCACTGCTGGAGGGCCGCAGCGTCACGGTCGCGGGGCGGCGCGTCGCCGTCTTCCGCACCGCCGACGGGTACCACGCGATCGACGCAGTCTGCCCGCACCTGGGCGGCCCGCTCGCCGACGGGCTCGTCGCCGACGACTGCGTGACGTGCCCGCTCCACGGCCGGCGCTTCGACCTGCGCACCGGCAGGGGCCTCGGCGACCACGACGGCGTGACGGCTCACGAGGTGTTCGCGCGCGACGGCGAGCTCTGGCTGCGGGTGACCGCCGACGAGCTCGTCGGCGCGCCGGCCTGAGCGATGAAGGCCGTCAGGACCACCTGTCCTTACTGCGGCGTCGGGTGCGGGCTCGTCGCCAACGTGAGAGGCGACCGCCTTGCGTCGGTCGAGGGCGACCGCCTCCATCGCGTCAACCGCGGCGCGACCTGCCGCAAGCCGCTGCACCTGCCGGACGCGGTCCATGCGGCGGACCGCGCCGTGACGCCGCTGATCCGCGACGACCCGGCCGGCCGCTGGCAGCCGTCCACGTGGCGGCGCGCGATCCCGCTGCTCGCCAAGCGGCTGCAGGCGATCGCGGACGAGCACGGGCCCGACGCGATCGCCTTCTACATCTCCGGCCAGCTCTTGACCGAGGACTACTACGCCGTCAACAAGCTCGTGAAGGGCTTCATCGGGACCAACAACGTCGACTCGAACTCGCGCCTGTGCATGTCGAGCGCGGTCGCCGCCTACCGCGAGACGTTCGGCTCCGACGGCCCGCCCGCCGGCTACGCCGACCTCGATCGCGCCGACTGCATGCTGCTGCTCGGGTCGAACACGGCGGCCTGCCACCCGATCGCATGGGCGCGCATCCGGCGCCGCCAGAAGGAGGGCGCGACGCTGATCGTCGTCGACCCGCGCCGCACCCCGACGGCGGCGGTCGCCGACCTCCACCTGCCGGTGCGTCCCGGTGGCGACCTGGCGCTCTTGAACGCGATGATCCACGTGATCGCTCGCGAGGGGCTGATCGACGAGCCGTTCGTCGCGACGCGGACCGAGGGGGCCGAGCACGCGCTCGCGTCCGCGGCCGACTGGACGCCGGAGCGCGCGGAGGAGGAGTGCGGCGTGCCGGCCGAGCTGATCGTCGAGGCGGCGCGCGCGTTCGCCACCGCGCCCCGCGCGCTCGCGCTGTGGTCGATGGGCGCGAACCAGTCGTCCGTCGGGACGCTGAAGAACCGCGCGCTGCACAACCTCTGCCTGCTGACGGGCAACCTCGGCCGGCCGGGGACCGGCCCGCTGTCGATGACCGGCCAGCCGAACGCGATGGGCGGGCGCGAGACGGGCGGCCTGTCGAACCTGCTGCCGGGCTACCGCTCGGTCGCCGTCGCCGAGGACCGCGCCGAGATGCGCCGGCTGTGGAACCTGCCGTCCGACCTGCCGGGCATCGCACCCGAGCCGGGGATCGCCGCGACCGACCTCGCCGACGCGCTCCACGACGACCGCGTGAAGGCCGTCTGGATCGTCGCCACCAACCCCGTCGTCTCCCAACCGGACGCCGAGCGCTTCGCCGCCGGGCTGCGCAAGGCCGAGCTCGTCGTCGCCCAGGACGCCTACCACCCGACGGAGACGACCGCGCTCGCGCACGTGATGCTGCCCGCCGCCCAATGGCCCGAGAAGGACGGCACGATGACGAACTCCGAGCGCGGCGTCTCGCTCGTGCAGCGCGCGCTCGCGCCGCCGGGCCTCGCGCTGCCCGACTGGGAGATCTTCGCGCGGCTCGGGCGCGCGCTCGGGCATCCGGACGCGTTCGCGTGGAGATCGGCCGCGGAGGTCTTCGACGAGTTCGTCACGACGACCGCCGGTCGCGCCTGCGACATGAGCGGCCTCAGCCACGAGCGGCTGCGGCGCGAGGGCGTCCTGCAATGGCCCTGCCCGGCGCGCGCCGAGGGCCGCGAGGCGCACCCGGGGACGACGCGGCTCTACGCCTCCGGCAGGCTCCCCACGCCGAGCGGCAGGGCGCGGCTCGCGGCCACGCCGCACGCCGCGCCCGTCGACCGCACGAACGAGGACTTCCCGCTGCTGCTCACGACCGGGCGGCTGCCCGGGCAGTGGCACACGATGACGCGAACGGGAAAGTCGCCCGAGCTGCTCGGCAGCGACAGCGGGCCGTTCGTCGAGCTGCACGCCGACGACGCGCGGCGCGCGGGCGTGAAGGACGGCGACTCCGTCCGGCTCGTCTCGCGGCGCGGCATCGCGAGCGTGCGCGCGCGGATCGTCGACACGCTGCCCGAGGGCGTCGCCTTCGCGCCGTTCCACTGGGGTGCACTGCACCTCGCCGCCGGCGAGACGCCGCTCAACGACGTCGTGAGCCCGGCGCTCGACCCCGTCTCGCGCCAGGCCGAGCTGAAGGCGACGGCGGTGCGCGTCGAGCGCGTGCCCGCCGGCCGCTCGCGGCGCTCGGGCCCGGGCGAGCGGGTGCTCGTCGTCGGCGGCGGCATGGCCGGGCTCGCCGTCGTGGAGCAGCTGTTGGCGCAGGGCGCGGCCAGCGGCACGCTGACGATCGTCGGCGCCGAGCCCGACCTCCCCTACGACCGCATCCGACTCTCAGCGGCGCTCGCGGGCGAGGCGCACCCGGCCGAGCTGGTACTGCGCGACGCCTCGTGGTTCGCGGCCCGCGGCGTGCAGCTGCGCAGCGGCAGCCACGTCGTCGAGCTCGGCCTCGGCGAGCGCTGCGCGGAGCTGTCGGACGGCAGCCTCGTGGAGTACGACCGCGTCGTCCTGGCGACCGGCTCCCAGCCCGCCCTCCCGCCGATCGCAGGCCTCGAACGGAGCGGCGTGCACGCGTTCCGCTCGCTGCGCGACGTTGCGCGGATCCTGAGCGCCTTGGACGCCGGCCGCCGCGCGGTCGTGATCGGCGGCGGCCTGCTCGGCCTGGAGGCCGCGCGTGGCCTGCAGGCGCGCGGCCTGCACGTGACCGTGGTGCACCTCGCCGAGCACCTGATGGAGCAGCAGCTCGACCCACTCGGCGCCGGCCTGCTCCAACGGCGCCTGCGCGAGCTGGGGATCGACGTCGAGCTCGAGGCAATGACGACGGAGCTGAGCGGGAACGGCGCCGTCGAGGCGGTCCGACTCGCGGACGGTCGCGCGCTCGACGCCGAGCTCGTGGTCGTGGCGACCGGCATCAAGCCGGACGCCGACGTCGCCCGCCGCGCCGGGATCGAGGTCGCGCGCGGGATCGTCGTCGACGACGAGCTGCGCACGAGCGACCCGGGCGTGTGGGCGATCGGCGAGTGCGCCGAGCACCGCGGGCTCGTCTACGGCCTGTGGGCGCCGCTGCTGCGCCAGGCGAAGGTGGCCGCCGCCGTCATGTCCGGGCGGCCCGCGGCCTTCCACGGCGCCGTGCCGGCCACGACGCTGAAGGTGATGGGCGTCGACCTCTTCTGCGCCGGGCGCGCGCAGCCGCGCGACGGCGAGGAGGAGCTGCTGAGCCTCGACTCCCGGCGGGGCCGCTACCGCAAGCTCGTGCTCGCCGACGATCGGCTCGTCGGCGCGGTGCTGCTCGGGGATCTGAGCGAGGCGGTCGTGCTCCGCCGCCTCGTCGAGGAGGGCCGGCCGGTGCCGGCGGAGCTGCTGGAGGCGACGGCACCGCGCGAGGGGATGCGCGTGAGCGGGGTCGTCTGCTCGTGCGCGAGCGTCACGCGCGAGCAGATCGAGCAGGCGATCGTCGCCGGAGGTCTCGAGCGCGTCTCCGCGATCGCCCAGGCGACGGGCGCGACGACCGGCTGCGGCGGCTGCCGCGTGCAGGTCGAGCAGATCCTCGCGGCGCGCTCGCACGAGACGCTGCGCGACATCAAGGCCGCACGCGCCGGATAGCGCGAGTCGGCCCACCGCTCCGACACGGCATCTGGTGAGTTCCCTACATTGTCGTGCCCGTGCGTGCCCGCCCAGTCGTCCTGCTGTCGCTCCTCGCTGCCCTGATCGGCGCCGCCCCCGCGGCCGCCGGCGGGCTCGCCGAGGTCGACGGCGTCGTCCTGCGCTACACGGCGGACGACGCCGAGCCGGTCAACGTGACGATCGACCGTCTCGACGGCGTGCTGCGCCTGGTCGAGAACGCCAGCCGCATGACCGTGGGCGCCGGCTGCACGCTGGGCCCCGACAGCTACCGCGTCGAGTGCCCCGACACGGGCGTCGAGCGGATCGAGGTGCGCCTGGGCGCGCTCGGCAGCGACGTGCGCATTCGCGCCGACCTGCCGTCCAAGGTGGACGGCGGCCCCGGCGACGACCTGATCGTCGGCGGGCCGGCGGAGGATGCGATCGACGGCGGCCCCGGTCAGGACATCATCGGCGGCGGCGAGGCCGCCGACCTGCTGCACGGCGGACCTGGCCTCGACCTCGTCACCTACGCCG
>DATHEP010000468.1:0-2436 GCA_035318525.1 Conexibacter sp. | reverse complement strand
GCCTCCCTGCGGCCGCGCGGGCTCGACGAGCCCACGGCCACCGAGGCCGGCGGCGGAAGCTCGCCCGGCGACCTGCTGGCCGACCCGGGCGCCGAGGACGCCTTCGACCGCGTGCCGACGCGCGTCGCGGCCGGTGAGCTGACGCGCATGCTGGCCGTCCTGAGCGACCGCGAGCGCACCGTCGTCCGCTCGCACTACGGCCTCGACCCTCCGCCACGAACCCTCCGTGAGCTCGGCGTGGACCTCGGCGTGACGGCCGAACGCGTGCGTCAGATCGAATGCGAGGCGCTGGACAAGCTGCGCACCGTGGCTTGACGGGCGGCGCGCGTGGCCTACGGCCGAATGTGGGCCCCGGACATTGAGAGGAGCAGCGCATGGCAAAGGCCGTCGGCATCGATCTCGGAACGACCAACTCCGTCGTCGCGGCGACGATGGAGGGAGGCCAGGCAGAGGTCATCCCCAACGCCGAGGGCGGCCGGACGACGCCGTCCGTGGTGGCGTTCACGGAGGACGGGCAGCGGCTGGTCGGGCAGGTGGCCAAGCGCCAGGCGATCCTCAACTCCGAGGCGACGATCTACTCCGCCAAGCGCTTCATCGGGCGCAAGTGGGGCGAGGTCGACGAGGAGGCGAAGATCGTCTCCTTCAAGGTCGTCAAGGGCCCGAGCGACGCCGTGCGCTTCGAGGTGCGGGGCAAGCAGTACGCCCCGGAGGAGATCTCCGCGCAGATCCTGCGCAAGCTGGCCGACGACGCCGCGAAGTTCCTCGGCGAGAAGGTCACCGAGGCCGTCATCACCGTGCCCGCGTACTTCAACGACGCCCAGCGCCAGGCGACGAAGGACGCGGGGAAGATCGCGGGTCTCGAGGTGCTGCGGATCATCAACGAGCCGACCGCGGCCGCGCTCGCATACGGGCTCGACAAGAAGGGCTCCGAGACCGTGCTGGTGTTCGACCTCGGCGGCGGCACGTTCGACGTGTCGATCCTCGACGTCGGAGACGGCGTGGTCGAGGTGCGCTCGACCAACGGCGACGGCCACCTCGGCGGCGACGACTTCGACAAGCGGATCGTCGACTGGCTGGCCGACGAGTTCAAGAAGGATCAGGGCATCGACCTGCGCTCAGACCCGCAGGCGCTTCAGCGCCTCTATGAGGCGGCCGAGCGAGCCAAGACCGAGCTCTCATCGGCCACCACGGCGCAGATCAACCTGCCGTTCGTCACGGCCGACGCCTCGGGCCCCAAGCACCTGAACACGTCGATCACGCGGGCGAAGTTCGAACAGCTCGCCCAGGACCTGATCGAGCGCACCCGAGGGCCGGTCGAGGCGGCGCTGTCCGACGCCAAGCTGACCGCGGACGACATCGACGAGGTGATCCTCGTGGGCGGGTCGACGCGCATCCCCGCGGTCCAGCAGCTCGTCCGCCGGCTGACGGGAGGCAAGGACCCGTACATGACGGTCAACCCGGATGAGGTCGTCGCGATCGGCGCCGCGCTGCAGGCGGGCGTGCTCAAGGGCGATGTCGAGGACGTCGTCCTGCTCGACGTCACCCCGCTCTCCGTCGGGCTGGAGACGATGGGCGGCGTCATGACCAAGGTGATCGAGCGCAACACGACGATCCCGGCGCGCCGCACGGAGACGTTCTCGACCGCGGAGGACAACCAGACCGCGGTGGACATCGTCGTGCTCCAGGGTGAGCGAGAGCTGGCCGCCGACAACCGGCAGCTGGCGCGCTTCCGTCTCGAGGGCATCCGGCCCGCGCCGCGGGGCGTCCCGCAGATCGAGGTGACGTTCGACATCGATGCCAACGGGATCCTCAACGTCTCGGCTCGCGACAAGGACACGGGCGCCGAGCAGCAGGTCACGATCCAGGAGAGCACCAACCTCGACCAGCGCGACGTCGAGCGCATGGTTCGCGAGGCCCAGGAGCACGCGGGCGAGGACAAGCAACGGCGCGAGGAGATCGACGCCCGCAACGAGCTCGACTCCATGGCACACCGCGCCGAACAGCTTGTGAGTGAGCTGCAGGACGGCCTCCCCGTCCACGAGAAGGCGCGTGCCGAGCAGATGATCGCCGACGCGCGCCGGGCGATCGAGGAGCAGGCCGGCCTCGACCGCGTGCGCCCGCTGATCTCCGACCTGCAGCTGCTCATCCAGTCGCTGCCGGCGTCGGCGCAGGCGGCGGCGGGCACGAACGGCGGCGGCGGCGACGGCGCCACACGGGACGGGGCGACCGACGACGACGAGGTCATCGATGCCGAATTCACACGCGACTGAGGGCGAGGCTCAGCCGGCGGAGACACAGGACGCGCGCCACGCCGAGCTCGAGGAGCGCAACGCGCAGCTCGAGGACCGCTACAAGCGGGCGCTCGCCGACCTCGACAACTACCGCAAGCGCACCGCTCGGGAGACCGAGCGGCGCGTGGCGGAGGGCCGCGATGCG
>DATHEP010000467.1:0-12629 GCA_035318525.1 Conexibacter sp. | reverse complement strand
CGACTTCGGGGGCCGCGGCGACGACGGCCCCGGCGACCGCGGCGGCGTCGGTGACATCGAGCTCGGCGCGCGCGAGGCCGGTGACCGCGTGGCCCTCGGCGGCGGCGAGCTCGCACAGCTCGCGGCCGAGCATGCCGCCGGCGCCGATCACCGCCGGCCCGCGGACCGTCGCGTTCTCGAGCCGCGCGCCGGCCTCGACGATCACGCGGCCGTCGACCTGCGCGTCGTGCAGCTCGCCGTCGATGCGGCGCTCGATCGTGTCGAGGATCAGCCGGTTGGCCTCGAGCATGTCGTCCAGGCGCCCGGTGTCCTTCCACCAGCCCTGCACGATGTGCGGCTCGACGCGGCGGCCGGTGTCGACGAGGTGCTGGATCGCATCGGTGATCTCCAGCTCGCCGCGCGGCGACGGCTCGATCGCCCGCGCCGCGTCGTGGATCAAGGACATGAACATGTAGACGCCGACCAGCGCCAGATCCGTCTTGGGCTCGGCCGGCTTCTCGGCGAGGGCGACGACGCGGTCGCCGTCCAGCTCGGCGACGCCGAAGTGCTCGGGGTCGGGCACCGGGGTGAGGAGGATCAGCGCGTCGGGCTCGTTCGCTCTGAACTGGCTCACGAGCTCGGCTATCCCGCCCTGAAGCAGGTTGTCGCCGAGGTACATCACGAAGGGTGCGGCGCGGAGGAACTCCTCCGCCGTCAGCACCGCGTGCGCGAGCCCGAGCGGCTCGTCCTGGAGGATGTAGGTGATCTCGACGCCGAACTGCGAGCCGTCGCCGGCGGTCGCCTTGATCTCCTCGCCGGTTTCCGGCGCGATGATGATGCCGATCTCTCTGATGCCGGCGGCCGCCATCGCCTCGATGCCGTAGAACAGCACCGGCTTGTTCGCCACCGGCACGAGCTGCTTCGCGCTGGTATGCGTGATCGGGCGCAGGCGGGTGCCCTTGCCGCCCGAGAGGATGAGCCCCCTGAGCTGCTGCATCGACTCAGATTAACGATCCGTGCCGCACCGCGTGACCTTCGCTTCCGCCGAAGGTGCGCCGGTACGCCGTCGGGGTGGTGGCGGTCGCGCGGCGGAAGTGCTGGCGCAGGACCGCCGCCGAGCCGAAGCCGCAGCGCTGCGCGACCGTCTCGACCGGCAGGTCGCTCCCCTCCAGCAGGCGCCGCGCGTGGTCGATTCGCTGCGCGTGCAGCCAGCGCAGCGGCGTCGTGCCGGTCTCGGCGCGGAAGCGGCGCGCGAAGGTGCGCTCGCTGCAGTTCGCGTGGCGCGCGAGCTGGGCGACCGTGAACGGCCGGTCGAGATGGGCGAGCGCCCACGCGCGCGTGGCCTCCAGCCCGCCGTCGTCGTGAGCGGGGACGGCCTGCTCGATGAACTGCGCCTGCCCGCCGCTGCGGTGCGGGGCGACGACCGTCTGGCGCGCGGCGGCGTTGGCGGCCTCCGCGCCGTGGTCGCGGCGCAGCAGGTGGAGGCACAGGTCGATGCCAGCGGCGACGCCGGCCGACGTCAGCAGGTCGCCCTCGTCGACGTAGAGCACGTCGGGGTCGACCGCCGCCCGCGGATACATCTCGGCCAGCCGCGCCGCGTAGCGCCAGTGCGTCGTCGCGCGGCGGCCGTCGAGCAGGCCCGCGGCGCCGAGCACGAACGCGCCGGTGCAGATCGAGGCGATGCGCGCGCCGTCGGCGTGGGCGTTTCGCAGCGCGTCCAGCACGCGAGCGGGCGGCGGCCAGGAGGCCGGAGCGAGGCCCGGCACGAGCACCGTGTCCGCCTCCGCGAGCGCCTCCAGCCCGCGCTCGATCAGCAGCGGGAAGCCGCTCGTCGTCGGCACCGGGCCGGGCGCGGGCGCGCAGGGCTGGACGTCGTAGTCGCGCGCGAGGAGTTGGCAGGGCGTCGCGAGGTCGAACAGGACGACGGTCGGGACGGCGAGGACGACGACGCGGTGCCTGCGCGCCGTCGCCGCGCCCACGTGCTCGCCCTCGTCCGCCTGCTGCATGGCCGAAATCATACGTACATTGTCATTCCTGCCACTGGTGAGGTGTGCCGGACGGCGTGACGATGGTCAGCGACCACGTTCGACCGACCTCGGAGCGACGCCATGCAGATCGACATCCTCATCTTCGACGGCTTCGACGACCTCGACGCGCTCGGCCCGAACGAGTTGCTGCGCCATGCGGCGACGGCCGGCGCGCCGTTCGAGGTCAGGCTCGCGCACCTGGACGGCGCCGACCGCGTGGTGTCTGCGCTCGGCACGACGTTGATCCCCGACGGTTCGCCCTCCGAGCGCCCCGACCTCGTGATCGTGCCCGGTGGCGGGCTGCTCGACGAGGCGCCCGTCGGCGTGCTCGCGGAGATCGAGTCCGGCGCGATCCCGGCCGCGCTCGCCCGCTGGCACGCGGACGGCGTCGCGCTCGCGTCCGTCTGCACCGGCGCTCTGCTGCTCGGCGCGGCCGGGGTCCTCGCCGGTCGTCCCGCGACGACGAACCGTCTCGCGCTCGACCGCCTCCGCGAGACGGGCGCCGAGGTGATCGACGAGCGCGTCGTCGACGACGGCGACATCGTCACCGCCCAGGGTCCGACCGCCGGCCTCGACCTCGCGCTGCGGCTCGTCGAGCGCGAGCAGGGCGCGCAGTGGGCCGCGGGCCTCGCAGCCGGCGTCGAGTACACCCCGGCGGGACGCGTGTGGCGGGGCGACGGCGCGGCAGCCTGACCCCGCCGCACCGCCCCATGCGCCGGTAGGGTCCCGCGCATGGGGCGCGCCCGCCGCATGCTCGAAGGAACGTTCGCGAAGCTCGAGCAGGCGGTCGAGCGCATGAACACGGACGACCTGTCGAAGCTCACGCCCGCGGAGCGCGAGCGCTACGACGGCTGGGTGGCGCGCACCGAGGCCATCAACGCGGGCAGAACCGTCGAGGAGCTGGGCGACCCGCGGCTGATCGGGCGCGTCCTCCACGGGCCCGCGGGCGAGTACGTCGCCGGCATCGCCAAGCTGGACAAGCGGCGCGAGACGATCGAGGACCCGCCCGCGTGGAAGGAGCAGATGCGCGCCGAGCGCGCCGAGCGCGACGCCGTCCGCATGTCGTACCTCGCGGCCGAGCGCCATCCGGTCCGCATCACGCGCGTCGCGACGCGCGGCAAGACACAGGTCGAGGAGGTCGCGGACCGCCTCGCGGCCGACGGGCTCGCCGGCCGGCCCGAGCTCGTCTACGGCGTCTACCGCGTGCCCGACCTCATCAGCGCCGGGCGGATGGGCGGCGAGGGGCGCGGCGTGGTCGAGTGGGACGTCGTCCACGCGGCCGAGCAGGACCTGCCGCCCGCTGCGCCGCCGGTCGTCTGCACGCTCGCGGCGGACGACGTGCTCGTCGCACGCCGCATCGGCGAACCGGCGCCGCTCGACGAGGACCTCGCGCTCCACCTGCTGGCGGGCGCCGGCGTCGGCCCCGAGCGGACGCTCGGGATCGCGCGCGCGGTCGCGATCGAGAAGCGCGACGGCGGCGACGACAACAGCTCCATGCGGATCCTGGCGAGCGTGCGCGGCGTGCACCTGCTCGCCGCGGCCGGCTCGCCGCCGCTCGCCGGCGACGTCGGGCGCGAGCCGCTGCGCATCCCCGAGGGACCGCCGGAGGGCGTCGTGGTCGACGTGCTGCAGTGGGACGCGATCGCGAAGGCGATCCACCCGGTGCGCCAGCACCGCCCGCCGCTGCCGTCCCCGTTCCCCTACCTGCCACTGACGCCGCAGGAGCTGCTGCGGGCCTACCTGGAGATCGTCGGCGTCTCGCCGGCCGATTCGTACACCGCGCAGGTCACGCACGGCCGCCCGTTCGACCTGATGGGGCGCACGAGCACGCGCACGGGCGTCCGACGCACCGGCGGCGGCCCCGACCTGCCGTGCGCCGACGGCAAGCCGCGCCAGCGGATGGCCGGCGGGCACCACGTCGTCGTCGCCTACCGCGACCGGCCGGCCTACGCCGACGGCCGCGCGCGCTTCGACGCCTACGCGGAGACGGAGCTGAAGGCGCACCTGCGCCGCGGCCTCGACCTGCGCCTGCCGGTCCCGAAGCCGTCCGGTCGGCTGGCGCGCACGCTGGACCGCGTCGCCGACGTCGCGGACTTCGTCACGGGGGACATGGGCGTCGAGGACGGGTTCGTCGCGCCGCGCTACTGCTGGCCGCCGCAGCCCTGACGGTCGAGATGGCGGGCGACGACGTCGAGCACGCCGGGTGGGCGATCGACACGCCGGCCTCGCGGCTGCGCCGGCGGCGCAATCCGCTGCTCGGGCTGATCGCGCTCGTCCTGCTGGTCGGCGGGCTCGCGGCCAGCGTGGTCGGCATCGTTCGGCTCGCGCTGGAGGCCGGCGTGGACGACGCGCGCGTGGTCGCGCGCGGGACGGTCGCGCCGCTCGACGCGCCGCCCGCGCCGCCTGTCACATTCGCTGCGAGCGCCGGCGAGCGCTTCACCGTGTGGCTGCACGAGGGCGGCCCGGACAACGTGCGCGAGTCGATCGTCGCCGGCACGGAGTGCGCGGCGACCCGCCCCGACGGCACGCTCGCGCGCGTGCGCGGCAGCCGCCAGGGCACGTCGGTCGCGACCGACGGCCACGAGACGATCGGCACCTTCGCCACGGGCGCCGGCACGATCGCCGTCGCCTGTCGGCACGTCCCCTTCGGCGGCTGGAGGAACCGCGGCCGGCTGCGCGACGAGCACCGCTTCGTCGTCGAGCGCGGGACGCCCGGCGACGGCCTCGCCGGCCTGTGGCTGCTGCTCCCGGGCATGGCCGCCGCCGGGCTCGGGCTCGTCGCCGTGCTGCGCTGGCGGTCAGGCTCGCTGCGGTCGCGTCAGTAAACGCCGCCGAGCTTCCCGTGATCCCACGTCACGGGCGGGCCGGCGGGGACGAACTGCAGCGCCGCGCGCTTCGGCGCCTGCGCTTCGAGCATCGCGCGGACCTCGTCCGGCAGCGGGCTCATGCCGGTGTAGCGCTCGAACAGCTCGACGCCGAACGCGATGACCGTGTCGAAGTCGCGGTGGATCTCGACCGACGCCTTCGCCATCACGCCGCGCAGCTCGTGGTACTGCTCGCCCGTCTCGACCTGCAACGTGGCGCGCGGGTCGCGCTCCAGGTTCTTCACCTTCTGCGATCTCGCGTAGGTCCACGACCACAGCTCGCCGTCGCGGACCGCGTACCAGAGCGGCATCAGGTGCGGCCATCCGTCGCGCCCGTTCGTCGCGACGACGACCGTGCGCTGCTCGTGCAGGAACGCCGCCAGCTCGGCGTCGTCCATGCGGATCTGGTCGCGGCGGCTCACCGCGTGCAGACTACGCGGTGGAGAGATGGGCGACGGCGCTGCGCACGGCGTCGCGCGCGTCGGCCGGCTCGACGACGGCCGCGTCGCCGGCCTCCTTCAGCACCTCGCGCACGAGCCAGTCGACGCCGGCGAAGCTCAGCTCGACGATCAGCGCGCCGTCCGCGAGCTCCTCAACGACGGTGCGCTCCTCGCGTGCCCAGCGCGCGCGCTCCGGCGAGATCCACACGCGCGCGCGGCGCGAGGCGGGCACCTCGCCGGTGCGCGGCCAGCCGTCGACGTCGGCCGCCGGGTCGAGCTCCGGTCGCGTCTCGAAGTGCTTGCGCGAGACCGTCGCCGCCTTGATGCGGTCGAGGCGGAAGTGGCGCACGTCCTGCTTGTGCGGGTCGTAGGACGCGACGTACCAGCCCTGCTGTCCGTTCATGAGCGCGTACGGCTCGACCGTGCGCTCGGAGAACTCGTCCTCGTTCTCCTTGTAGTACTCGATCGCCAGCAGGCGCCGGTCGGCGATCGCGCGCGACACCGTGGCGGCGACCTGCGAGTCGTCGCCGCTTGCCGTCGCGACCTGCAGCCCCTCGCGGATCGGGTCCTCGCCGAGTGCCGCGACGACCTTCTCGCGCACGGTCGCGAGCGACCCCTCGGGGATGTGCTCGCCGATCAGGTCGATCGCGGCCACGAGCGCCTTCGCCTCGACCGGCAGCAGCCGCGCCGGGCGTGCGAACGAGTCGCCGTACGCCTCCGGGTCGGCCTCGATCATGCCGTCCTCCTGCACCTCGGCGTAGAGCACGTAGGAGCCGGCGCCGAAGTTGACGACGTTCAGCACGCCGATGTCCTCCTCGAGCTCCTGCTCGCTGATCTGCAGCCGCTCGCGCACCTCGGCGACCGGGATGCGGTGGCCCGCGCGCCCGGCTTGGATCAGGATCGACGCGAGCGTCACGAGCCGCGCGAAGCGCTCGGGGCGGATCGCGGCGCTCTCGCGGCGGCCGTTGCCGTTGCTGGCGCCGGCGCCGTTCGCCTCCGCCTCCGCCCCGGGCTGGTCGCGATCCGCCTCGACGGGCGCGGCCAGCTGCAGCTCGTCGCCGTGGCGCTCGACGAGCACGCCGAGGCGGGCCTCCAGCTCCGTCACGAGCTCAGGCGGGCCGAGCAGGCGCGCGTGCTCGCCCAGCCCCAGCACCCACGCGACGAGCTGCCGCGGGTCGGCGTACTCGGTGACGAACACACGATCCTCATCGCCGCCCTCGTCGGGCTGCGCCGCGCGGAACGTGCCATGGCGCTCGAACTGGCGCTGGATCTGCCACGCGATCCGTCCTGCGATCCACACCTCGGCGGTGCCGATCGGGTCGCCGAACCGCCACGGAACGCGGTTCGCGTAGGAGCGGGGGTCGAACTCGTCGGGTCGCTGGAAGTCGTGCTCCGCCTTCGACGCGTAGGCGACCTTGCCGCGGATCCGCGAGAGGCGGAAGACGCGGATCGCGTCGCGCTCGTGCGCGCGGCCGACGAGGTAGAACTGGCCCCCCTCGAACAGCAGCTGGTACGGGTCGACCTTGCGCGAGCCGAGCTCGTCGCGCTGCATCGTGTAGTAGTCGAAGACGATCGTCTTGCGGCGGAAGATCGCAGTCTCGATCTTCGCCAGCCGCTGCGACAGGTCATGGCCGCCGGCCGACGCGGTGATGCCGAGCGCGATCGAGCGCTGCTCGGGCGCCTGCAACGGGTTGGAGCGGCCCCACGAGATCTGCTGCAGCGCGAGCCGCAGCGGCTCGGCATAGGCGAACTCGCCGTCGAGCAGGCTCAGGGCGGTCTGCAGGCCAGCCAGCTCGGAGTCGTCGAACTCGATCGCCGGCAGGTGGAAGTTCTCCGGCGGAAGCGAGTAGTTCTCCTGCTCCGCGAGCCCCTCGACCGGCTTGTCGACGGAGAGCTGGATGCCGAGTGCCTCCAGCTCCGAGCGGTCGGCGTAGAAGCGCCGCGCGAAGGCGTCCTCGTTCATCGCGCTGTAGCCCTCGACGTCGCGCCGGATCTCGGGCGCTGTGACGGGGCGCCGCTCCGCCATCAGGTAGCTGATGAGCGAGAGCTGGCGGATGAGCTTCTCAGTGTCCTTCGCCATGCAGTCGGCGACACCATAGTGAGCGGGCGCGGCTCGACCGCCGCGCCCGACCGGGGCGCCCCCGCAATTTGCGGAGTTTCATCCGCCCGCTCAGACGCCCGTCCTCTCCCATGCCCGCTACGGTTGCGGCGTGTCAGGCGATCGCACCGCACTCGTGACCGGCGGCACTGGGGGACTCGGCACCGCGGTCGTCGCGCGGCTGCTCGACGACGGCTGGCGGGTGGTCGTGCCGTGGGTCGCGGAGCACGAGCTGGAGCGCGTCGAGCGGCGGCCCGGGCTGGAGCTGGTCGAGGCCGACCTGTTCGAGCCGGACGCCGTCGCCGCGGCGGTAGCGGTCGCGGCCGGCGACGCGGCCGCTCCCCTGCGCGCCGTCGTGAACCTCGTCGGCGGCTTCGCGCAGGGCGCCCGCGTGGCGGAGGAGCCGATCGAGACGTTCGAGGCGCAGCTGCGGCTCAACCTGCGCCCGACCTATCTCGTCACGCAGGCTGCGCTGCCTCACTTGGTCGCCGCCGGCGGGGGCGCGGTCGTCTGCGTCGGCAGCCGCGCCGCGCTGCAGCCGTTCGCGGGCGCCGCCGGCTACGCGACCGCGAAGGCGGCCGTGATCGCGTTCGCACAGGCGGTCGCGGTCGAGTACCGCGACGAGCTCGTGCGCTGCAACGCGATCCTGCCGAGCGTGATCGACACGCCCGCGAACCGCGCGGCGATGCCGAAGGCCGATCACACGCGCTGGGTCGCGCCCGCACAACTGGCCGGCGTCATCGTCGCCCTCTGCTCCGACGACTGCGCCGCCACGAGCGGCGCCGCGATCCCCGTCTACGGCCGCGCCTGACGCGCGATCGGCTCGTCGAGCACGTCGTCCCGCTGCAGCGCGTCCGTCAGCTCGCGGCGCGAGCCAATGCGCAGCTTGAAGTAGGCGTTGCGCAAGTGGAACTCGACCGTCTTCGTGGAGATGAACAGCGCCTGCGCGATCTCGCGGTTCGTCAGGCCGCGCTCGGCCAGCTCGGTGACGCGCCGCTCGCTCGGCGTGAGCGCGTCGGTGCCGTGGACGGCGGGCCGTCGCGGGCGTGCGCCGGCTGCCACCAGCTCCGCGCGTGCGTTCGCCGCGAGCCCCGTCGCGCCGGCATGATGGGCGACGTCGAGCGCGGTGCGCAACGTCTCGCGCGCCACGGCGCGGTCGCCGACGTCACGCTGCGCGGCGCCGAGCGCGATGCGCGCGCGCACGTGCTCGAGCCGGGCGGGCGAGCGAGCGAGCGTCGCGACGGCCTCCTCCAGCAGCGCGAGCCCGTCAGGGCCGCCGGCGACGAGCCCGGCGACGCGTAGGGCGGTCCCGAGCGCTCGCGCGGAGTCGAAGCTCCGCGCGAGCGCGAGCTCCTCGTCGGCCAGCCTCCGCGCCTGCTCCGCCTGGCCGAGCGCGAGCGCGGCGAGTGCCGCCTCCGATCGCCAGGACAGCACGGCCGGGTTCGGCGCCGGGACCGCCAGCTGGCGGCGCCCGCACTCCAGCAGGTCGTCGAGCGCCTGCTGCGGGGCACCCTCCGCGAGCGCGAGCCGCCCGCGCGCGAACAGCGACCAGTTGTAGGTGAAGTGCGCGTCCTGCTCCTCGTCCGGCGTGCGCACGAGCCGCGCGGCCTGCTCGCGCTCGTCGCGGTCGAGATGCGCCAGCGCCATCCAGCCGTGCGCGAACGGCCGTACGAGGACCATCAGCGGCACCCGCTCCAACCCGCCCTCCAGGTCGCCGAGCGCGCCCGTCAGGTCCCCGCGCAGGTAGCGCGACGCGCCGCGCACGGCCGACATGACGGCGAAGCCGATCACCGAGCCGCGTCGGCGCGCGTCCTCCAACCCGGCGCTCGTCGTCGCCTCGGCTTCGTCGAGCGCGTCACAGAACAGCAGCGCCGCGACCGAGCCTGCGTACGCCACGCCGTCGGCGGTCGCCTCGGCCAGCAGCTGGCCACCTCCGTGCGCGTGGCGGATCAGGGCGACGACGTCGTCGCGCGGCGCGTTGCCGAGCATCGCGTGCTCGAGCGCCCGCTGCGCGAGCAGCTCGCGCTGCGCGGGGGTCGCCGCCTCGGTCGACCCGGCGAGCAGGTTGCGGAAGCGCGTCTGTGCCGTCTCGCGCGTACGGAAGTCGAGGCGCGCCGCGCCGAGGTAGCCGGCGGTCAGCTGCTCCTCCAGCACGGGGTCGGCGCCCTCGAGCACGCGCAGGCCCTCGTCGAACGCGCTCGCCGCGCCGGGATTGTCGCCGGCCGTGTACAGCGCCTGGCCGAGCTGCGCGAGCGCCCGTGCGCGGGCGGTGGGCTGCTCGAGCAGTGCGACGGCGGTTCGCAGTCGGTCCGTCGCACCGGGCATCCCGGCGAGGGCCTCGGCGCGCGCGAGGTCGATCAGCAGCTCGGCGCGCTGGTCGTCGGCCGGCGACTCGTCGAGCGCCCGCAGCAGGTAGGGGGCGGCCGTATCGGGCGCGCCGCCGGCGAGCGCGCGCCTCGCCGCCGCGTGCAGGCAGGACGCGACCCACGGGACGCCGACCGGAAGCGTGTGCAGCAGGTGCGCGGCCGCGCGCTCTTCGGCCTCCGTGCCGACATGGGGGGCGCCGCGCAGGCGCTCGGCGGCGTCGAGGTGAAGCTGGGCCCGCTCGGCGGCGGGGATGCCGAGGTAGACGGCCTGGCGCACGATCGGGTGGACGAAGCTCAGCTCCGGCGGGGGGTGCAGGACGTCGGCGCCCGCCAGCTCGTCGGCCGCGGTGCCGGCGTCTGCCGGGCTCAGGCGCGCGAGCGTTGCGGCCTGCGGCAGCGGTATCCCGTCGCCGAGGATCGCGACCGCGCGGGCGAGCGGGGCCGCGCCCCGCGAGAGGCGCTCGATGCGCGCCCCGATCGCCTGCGCGATCGTGAGCGGGCCGAGCTCCTCGACGCCTCCGACGCGCTCGGCGGTCGGCTCGATCCCGGCCGCGGTCAGCTCGCCGAGCAGTTCGCGCAGGAAGAACGGGTTGCCGTTCGTCACCCGCGCGCATGCCGCGCAGAACGTGTCGTCTGCATGCGGGAGGCGTCGGCGCACGATCGCGGCGATCGCCGCTTCGCTCAGTGGGCGCAGCTCGAGCCGCTGCGCGAGCGGATGCGTCGCGAGCGCCGTGAGCGCATCGCCGCTGCCAGCGCTCGCCGGCCGCGGGCGCGCCGTCAACACGATCGCGAGCGGCAGGTCCTCGATCCGTTGCGCGGTGTAGAGAAGGGCGCGCAGCGAGGCGTCGTCGGCGCTGTGCGCGTCGTCGACGGCGATCAGCAGCGGCTGCAGTTCGGCGATGTTCGTGGCGACCCAGTGGAGGCCGTGGAGCAGCGAGAATTCCGGCACGCCGCCGCCGTGTCCGACGACGCCCCCGGACAGCAGCGGCTCGGCGTGCGTGGCGGCGCCCGCGAGCACGCGGCTGCGTTCGCGCGGCGACGCCGCCGACAGGTACGGCTCGTACAGCTGCAGCGCGACGCCGAACGGGAACTGGCGCTCGAGCTCGCCGCCGCGCGCGCGCAGAACCGTCACGCCGCGCGCCTGAGCGCGCTGGCTCGCGAGCGTGAGCAGCAGCGTCTTGCCGATGCCGCCGGCGCCCTCGAGCAGGACGACGCGGCCAGCGCTGCCGGTCGCCGCGTCCAGCGCGGCGTCGAGCGCAGACAGCTCGTGCGTTCGCTCGAGCGGGGTGCCCTCCGAGACACGCGCGTCGAGACCGCGGGTGGCCTCACCCGCTGACGCACCTCCGGATTCTTCGCCGGATGGGCCCCCCGCAGAGCTCACGGCGCCAGCCTATCGCTCTCGTGGAGCGCCGTGGGATCCGTGTGCGCGCGGCATCCATGCACGTGTGGCTACGCATGCCGGCTCGTCGCGTTCGGTCTGCGCGCGTACGGATCAACCGGCAACCGGCGCATCGGCCGAAAGTCAGGAGTATGGTCTGCTTCGTCGCGGGCCCTAGGCCCGCTGCGCGGTGGTCGTGCGCCGCGCACCGCCTTCGTGCAAGAGCGGCGACCGGACGAGACGGCATCAGCAGGTCAAGCGCGGACCTACCTACTACCAGTCGGACGATCCGTCAGCGATCTGGATCGAATGGCCGGGGTCCTCGCGGTGTCTCATCCGGCGACCTTCATGCGCGAGTGCCGGATCCGGGAGATCGCCCTCCGGACTGGCAGCGGGAGGGGGCTCGCGCGCGGGCCCCCTCCCGCATCTCTTTGCTCCTGCTTCGCTCGCTCCCGCGGTCGCCGGATCACCACGTCGTCCGTCGTGAACGTCACCGTGCAGTCAACCGGCGCAGGAAGTCCGTGCCGTTTGCTACAAGCTCTGCAGGGAAGAGGAGAGCCCATGGAGCCGTTGTTCGAGCATCGGATGGAGTTGGCAGGGTTCGAGACGCGCGTGCTCGAGCTGGAGGGTCGCGGCGATCCGATCGTGCTGTTCCACGGCTGGTCCGACAGCGCCGACACGTGGCGGCACGTGCTCGCGCGACTCGGTCGGATGGAGCGGCGCGCGATCGCCGTCGACCTGCCGGGCTTCGGGACCGCGGCCCCGCTCGACGACGGGCCGATGCTTCCGCAGCTCGACGCGTTCGCCGTTGCCGCGCTCGCCTATGCGGGCGGCGGCGCGAGACGTCGCGGGCGGCGTGCGCCGCGCGCGATCGCCGTCGGCAACTCGCTGGGCGGCTGCGTCGCGCTGCGCGTGGGTGAGCGCGCGCCCGAGCGCGTGGACCGCGTCGTGGCGCTGGCGCCGGCGGGGCTCGACATGGCGCGCTGGCTCACCCTGATCGAGCGTGACCAGGTGCTGCGCGCGCTCGCGGCCGTGCCCGTGCCACTGCCCACGCGCGTCGTGCAGACGGCGGTCGGACGCGTCTACCGCACGATCGCCTTCGCCGACCCGGACGCTGTTGAGCCGGGCGTCGTGCGCGCCTTCGCGAGCCACCACCCCGATCGCGCCGCGCTCGCGCGGATGCTGGCGTCCGGGCGGCGGCTGCTGCCGGAGCTCCACGACCCGTTCCAGTTCGACGCGATCCGCTGCCCGGTCCTGCTGATCTGGGGCGACCGCGACCGGCTCGTCTTCCACCGCGGCGCGAAGCGACTGCTCGCCGCCGTGCCAGACTCACGGCTCGAGCTGTTCGAGGGCTGCGGCCACTCGCCCCAGCTCGAGTGCCCGGACCGCGTCGTCGCGCTGCTGCTGGACGACGCGGGGTCGTTGGCGCAGGCTGCTTGAGGGGAGCGCTTTGCCCGCGTGGCGTTCCGCTCGTGGT
>DATHEP010000466.1:0-4120 GCA_035318525.1 Conexibacter sp. | reverse complement strand
GACCGCACCGACGACGCCGTTCGGCGCGACGACCAGGTGCTGTTCTACGCACGCGCCAGCACCGAGCGGCGCGCCGTGCCGCTCGGGCTGCTCGCGCTCGCCGAGCTGCACCGGCGCCGGCCCGACGTCGAGATCGCGCTGTTCGGGCGCGACGTGCCGGCGCGCACGCCGTTCCCCCACCGCCACCTCGGCCGCCTCGACCGGCCCGCGCTCGCCGACGCCTACGCGCGCGCGGCCGCCGGCATGGTGCTGTCGATGACGAACCCCTCGCTCGTGCCGTTCGAGATGCTCGCGTGCGGGCTTCCGTGCGTCGACGTCGAGCGACCCTCGACGCGCGCCGAGCTGGCGCCGAGCGGCGCCGTCGAGCTGACCGCCTTCGAGCCGCTCGCGCTCGCCGACGCGCTCGAGCGGCTGCTGGCCGATGCGGAGCTGCGCGAGCGGCGCCGCCGCGCGGGCGTCGCATGGACGAGGAAGCGCACCTGGGCGCGTGCCGCGAGACAGGTCGAGGCGGGACTGCGGACCGCGCTGGCGCGCGCGGCGAGCGCCCCGGCGCAGCCGCGCTGAGCAGCCGCTAGGCGGGGGTCCGGCGCAGGCCGAGGATGCTCAGCAGGAACGACGAGAAGAAGACCTGGATCCCGACGATCATGAGCGTCAGCGCGACGATCGCGAGGCGCTCCTCGCCCAGCGAGCCGAAGCCGCGGTCGATCCACTCGACGACGATCACGCCGACCATCGCGAGCCCGGCGAGCACGATCCCGCCACCGAGCAGCAGGCCGTGCTCGAGTCTCCACCGTCTGCGCATGCGGTCGAACCACGGGTCGCGCTCGTTCATGAAGTAGGTGCCGTACGCGTGCGCGCACAGCCCGAGCGCGACGACCTGCGTGCCGACGATCATCAGCAGCGAGCCCGCGATCAGCGCGTGCACGTCCCACTGGCGCCCGAGGACGTCCACCCGCGCCAGCACGAGCAGCGCGATCAGCAGCCCGAGGAACGCCATCACGGCGCCCGGCAGGATGAACAGGTGGTTCGGCGAGTGGACGAGCAGGAAGCGCAGGTGCCGCCAGCCGTCGCGGAAGCTCGACAGCTTCGACTCGCCGCCGCGCGGGTGGTACTCGATCGGGAACTGGCGGATGTCGAGCTTCTCCTTCGCCGCCCGGATCACCATCTCGGAGGCGAACTCCATCCCGGTCGTGCGCAGGTCGAGCTGCGGCAGCTTGTCGGTGCGCACGGCGCGCATGCCGCAGTGCGCGTCGCTCACGCCGGTGCGGAAGAGCACGTTGAGGAAGCCCGACAGCAGCGGGTTGCCGACATACCGATGGAGCCACGGCATCGCGCCCGGGTGGATGTTCTTCATGCGGTCGCCGATCACCATGTCGGCGCCGTCCTGCAGCTCTTCGAGAAATCTCGGGATCTCGCCGAAGTCGTACGTGAGGTCGGCGTCGCCCATCACAATGAACTCGCCGCGCGCGGCGGCGAAGCCGGCCAGGTAGGCGCTGCCGTAGCCGCGGCGCGGCTCGTGCACGACGCGCGCACCGGCCGCGGCCGCCAGCTCGCGGCTGCCGTCGTCGGAGTCGTTGTCGGCGACGACGACCTCGCCGAGGATGCCGTTGCGCTCAAGCGCCTCGCGCGCCTTCGCGACGCACGCTTCGATGTTCTCGGCCTCGTTGAGGCAGGGGATCACGACCGACACGAGCGGTCGCTCAGCGACCGCTCCGGCGGGGGACACCGTGATCGTGTTCTCGCTCGTGCTCATGCGAAGGGACGGCGCGGGCGGGCGGGTCCGATTCCGCCGCTGTCCCGCTGCAACGCGCGCGACGGAGGAAAGTCGCGCGCTTTCGCGGTGGCGATGCTAGCGGACGCGGCCGCGGACAAACCGGGCGCCGAGAGCGCCGGCGCCATCGCGCGCACGCGCTACCCTCCCGCACTCGCATGGCTGTCCTCCGCTCGGCGCGCCCGCGCGTTCCGCGTCCGCTCGTGCCGCTGCTCGTCGCCTCGCTGCTGCTCGGCGTCGCCTGGGCGGCGGTCGTGCCGCCGTTCCAGGGCCCCGACGAGAACGACCACTTCGCGTACGTGCAGCAGCTCGCCGAGGCCGGCTCGGCGCCGTCGCCGACCCGCGGGAGCGGCGCCGGCAGCAACTCGACGCAGGCCCAGCGCGCGCTCGTCGACCTCGGCCTGCTGGCGACGATGGGCAACGCCGACGCACGCCCGGCGTGGGGTGCGGCCGAGCTCGAGCGCTGGTCGGCGTTCGAGCGCGCGCTGCCGGCGTCGGGGCGCGCGGATGGCGGCGGGCCCAACCCGATCGCCAAGAACCCGCCGCTGTACTACGGCCTCACGGCTGTCGCCTACGAGGCGACGCCGGGGGACTCGCTGTTCGCGCACCTGTTCGCGAGCCGGCTCGTCGGAGTGCTGTTGTTCACGGCGACCGTCGCGCTCACGTGGCTCGCGGTCAGCGAGCTGACAGCGCGCGCGTGGGCCCGCGTGCTCGCAACCGGCATCGTCGCCCTGCAGCCGCAGCTCGCGTTCATGGCCGGCATCGTCAACGCCGACATCCTGCTCGTCGCGATCTGGACCGCCTTCGTCGCGCTGACGATCCGCACGCTCAAGCGCGGCCTGACGACCGCGCGGGTGCTCGGCCTGTTCGCGCTCGGCGCGCTCTCCCCGCTGACGCACGGACGCGGCCTGGCGCTGCTGCCGGCGCTCGCGGTCGTGCTGGGGCTCGTCTGCTGGCGGCACCGGCCCGCGCTGCGACGCGCGCTCGCGTGGGGCGCGGGCGGGGCCGCACTGCTCGGCGCGGGGCTGCTCGCGTTCCGCCTGTTCACCTCGGGCACCGACGGCGGCGGCGCGCTGTACGGCGGCCAGACGGGCTACATCGAGCAGGGCGGCGCCTCGCCAGGCGAGCTGCTGGAGACGGTCTGGCGCTTCTACCTCCCGCCGCTGCCCGGGATGGGCGACCGCCTGGGCCCTGCGTTCGGCTTCCGCCAGATGTGGGTGGAGACCTTCTACGGCAAGTTCGGCTGGCTCGACGCCGGCTTCCCGAGCCGCGTGTACACGCTGCTCCAGTACGGGACCGTGCTGCTGATCGGCGCGACCGTCGCTGCGCTCGCGGTTCGCCGACGCGAGCTGCGGCGCGAGTGGACGATCGTGGCGGCGCTCGCGGCGATCGGCCTGTCGCTGGTCGCGCTCGTCCACCTCGTCTCCTACCTCGCGCTGATCGACACCGGCGACACGTTGATCGTCGGGCGCTACGGGCTCCCGCTCGTCTCGCTGCTCGCGCTCGCGATCGCGTTCGTCGCGACCTCGCTCCCGCGCCGGCTGGGACCCCTGCTTGCCGCCGGTCTGCTGGCGCTCGGCGTGCTGCTGCAGTTGGGGGGACTCGGCCTGACAGTGGTGCGCTTCTATGGCTGAGGGTCCCGCCCCGCGACCGCGCCTCGTCGCCGCCGTGTGCGCTGCGGCGATCGTCCTCGGCGCGGTCGGCGCGCTGCTGCCCGCGCTGCTGGAGGACGACGTCGGGACCAGCAGCACCCCCGTGCGCCGCGACCTCGTCGCGCACGACGTCACGCTCGCGCCCGACCAGCGCGTGTGCGTCGCGAACGTCGCGCTCGACCGCGACAGCGCCGTCGCGCGGCTGCGGGTCCGCCGCGTGCCGGCGGCGGGAGCGACGCTGCGCGTCGTCGCGACGGGCCCGGGCCATCGCGCCGCCGGCATCGTGGTTCTGGGCGCGCAGGGCGCGAGCGCCGAGGGCGCGGCGGTCGACGTGCCGCTCGCGCCGCCGCCGCGTTCGCTCGTCGGGACGCTGTGCATGCGGCACGAGGGCGGCGGGACGGTCGAGCTCGTCGGGACCGACCATCCCCGCGCGACGGTGCGTTCGAGCGCGTCGCTCGATGGCGTCCCGCTGCGGCAAGCGCCGTCCGTCAGCCTGCTCCAGGCGCGCGAGCGCAGCACGCTCGCGCGCACCTCCGAGCTGGTCGACCGCGCCGCCGCGCTCAGCCCCTTCGGGCCGTGGCTCTTCTGGGCGCTGATCCCACTGCTACTGCTGGGCCTGCCGGCGCTCGTCGTGACGGCGCTGTGGCGTGCGATGGCGGCCGACGAACCCTCCCCCGAGCGCTGAGGAGACTCCGCT
>DATHEP010000465.1:0-2502 GCA_035318525.1 Conexibacter sp. | reverse complement strand
GGTGTGGGTGCGCAACTACCCGCTGCCGATCGACGCCAAGGCGCTGTTCGACGTCGCCGCATCCGACGGCGTGGCGCATCAGGAGCGGGAGCTCCTGCGCCGCCGGCGCGACCACCTGATCCTGCGCGTCGACCGCGCCGACCTGTCGAAGAACGTGCTGCGCGGCTTCACCGCGTTCGACGTCTTCCTCGACCAGCACCCCGAGTTCCGCGAGCGCGTCACGTTCATCGCCCAGCTGATGCCGTCGCGGACGGACGTGCCCGAGTACGCGGAGTACCTCGAGCGGATCGAGGCGCTCGTCGCGGTCGTCAACCACCACCACGGCACTCCCGACTGGATGCCGATCCACCTCAAGCTGCGCGACGACCTCGAGGAGGCCGTCGCGGCCTACAAGCACTACGACGTGCTGCTCGTCAACGCGATGTTCGACGGCATGAACCTCGTCGCGAAGGAGGGCCCGCTCGTGAACGAGCGCGCCGGCGTCTCGATCCTCTCGGAGAACACCGGCGCGCACGAGGAGCTCGGCGAGTTCGCACTGTCCGTGAACCCGTTCGACATCCAGGAGCTGGCCGACTCGATCCATGCAGCGCTGACGATGCCCCCGGCCGAGCGCGAGCGCCGCATGGCCGGGCTCGAGCGGATCGTGACCGAGCGCGACCCGGGCCACTGGATCGACGACCAGCTCGCCGACATCCGCGAGAAGGGCCGCGGGCGGGGCTGAGCCCTGCGCGGCGCCTTCGCCGCCCCGCGCCACGCCCCCTGCCGCTTAGCCGATCGCGAACTCGGGCGGTGACTCGGCCGCTCCGTCCGCGCAGCAGTCGTCGGGGCCGGGCCCTGGCGCTGCTGCGGGCGGGTCCTGTCGCCGGGGAACCGATCCCGCGGGCGGAGCCGCGGGAATCGGCTTCCCCGCGCCACCCGCCCGATCGGCGTTCTCGCGTCGTTCGCCGTGCCGTTCGCCGCGCCGTCCCCGAGCGCGTCTGCTCCGGGCCCGCGATGGTCGCTCGCCATCCAGCGTCCGTCGCGACCCATCGCGGCCAGGTCGCGTCGGCGCCAGCCGCTCTCCCGGATGCCGACGCGCCTTCAAGCGGCGGTGCGCCTCCTTGCGGCGTTCGGGATCTCGCGCGCCTGACCGGTCGGCTCGCCCGCCGCGCCTGACCGCTCGCTCCCGCGCTCCCCCCTCCCCAGCCCCGTCACGCCACAGGGCGGCGCCCTCGATCGGGTCTGCCCCGGCGCCGGCGAGGTCCGGGTCCCTGCCGCCGGCGGCCCCGCCCACTTCCGCCGCGCCGCTGTCCGCAAGTGGCGCCGCCGGGTGGGCGACGGGTGCCGGCGACGGACGTGTCCAGACGACGGCGAGCACGACGCACAGCACGATCGCGGCCGCGGTCGCGACGTTCGCGAGGCGGGCTCGCGGCGGAGGCAGCAGGTCGGCGCGCATGGGCGCACGGAGGGTCGGGCGCGGCCGATCTCGCCCCCATTGGTATAGTGCCCGCCCGCAGTTCCGCCAGTCCTGCGCACTTCATGGCCAAGCTTCCGCCTATCTACGACCTCATGGTGCTGCTCGCGACCTCCGCGGAGGACGAGCGGCGCGCGAGAGTCCTCGCCGACATCGAGCAGTCGATCGCCGACGGCGGCGGCACGGTGGAACTGAAGCAGCAGTGGGGCACGCGCAGACTGGCCTTCGAGATCGCGCACACCCCGGACGCCGAGTACCACCTGCTGCAGTTCAGCGGGCCGCCGGCGCTGGTCGAGACGCTCAGCTACAACCTGAAGATCACAGACGGCGTGCTGCGCCACCGCATCATCAAGGTCACGCCGGGCACCCCCCCGCCGCCTGAGCCGAGCGCGGCGGCGGAGCCCGCGGCCGAAGTCGAGCCGGCCGCCGCGGCAGCCGAGGCGTAACGAGCCGCACGCCGTTGCGCGCATACCCGCACCGCTTCCGTGACGTCTCTGCGGTGTTCGCGGGTACGAAACAGGTGGGCGCCAAGCCGCCGCGTACACTCGGGCGCCGCTGAGCATCTGCCTTCGAAAGGAGCCTCATGGCCGCCACCAACATCAACCGCGTCGTCATGACCGGCAACCTGACCCGCGACCCCGAGCTGCGCTCGCTGCCGAGCGGCATGTCCGTCTGCAGCTTGCGGATCGCCTGCAACACACGGCGCAAGGGCGCCTCCGGCGAGTGGGAGGACAAGCCCAACTTCTTCGACGTGACCGTGTGGGGGGCGCAGGGCGAAAACTGCGCCCGCTACCTGGCGAAGGGACGGCCCGTCGCGATCGACGGACGGCTCGAGTGGCGCGAGTATCAGGCACAAGACGGGCAGAAGAAGCAAGCAGTCGATATCATCGCCGATTCCGTGCAGTTCCTTGGTGGGCGCGACGACGCCGGCGCCGGGAACGGGTTCGCCGGGTCCCAACCCGGTGTGGCGGGTGGCAGCGACGTCCCGATCGACACCGGGGACTTCCAGTCCGCCCCCGCAGCGCCCGCTCCCGCTGACGACGATATCC
>DATHEP010000464.1:0-3066 GCA_035318525.1 Conexibacter sp. | reverse complement strand
TGCGGATCGGCCGCACCGAGCTGATCGTGGTCGTGGTCGGGATCGCGACGATCGTCGCGGTCGCCTCGGTGCTGCGGTTCACCTCGCTCGGGCGTCAGATGCGTGCGCTGGCGGACGACTTCAAGCTCGCCGAGGTCGCCGGCATCGACACCGACCGCGTCGTGATCATCACGTGGATCTTCGCCGCCGGCCTCGCCGGCCTCGCCGGCGTCTTCTACACGGCGGCGATCGGCACGATGACGCCGAACCTCGGCTTCTTCCTGCTGCTGAGCCTGTTCGCGGCGGTGATCCTTGGCGGCATCGGCAACGCCTACGGCGCACTCGCGGGCGGGCTGCTGCTGGGGATCGTGCAGGAGTGGTCGACGCTCGTGATCGACGCGCGCTGGAAGGTCGCGGTCGGCTTCGCGATCCTGATCCTCGTCCTGATCGTCCGCCCGCAGGGCCTGTTCGGACGCGCGGAGCGGATCTCGTGACCGTCCTCGCCGTCAGCTTCGACGCGCTCACCGCGGCCGACTTCTGGATCGGCGTCGGCGTCCTCGCGGGCGTCTACGCGATCTTCACGCTCGGCCTGCAGCTCAACGTCGGCTTCACCGGGATCTTCAACTTCGGCCAGGCCGGCTTCATGGCGATCGGCGCCTACACGATGGGGATCCTCGTCGTGAGAGCGGGCTGGTCGATGTGGGCGGCGATGGCGGCCTCGATCGTCGTCGCGATGACCGCCGGCGTGCTGATCGGCCTGCCGTCGCTGCGATTGCGCGCCGACTACTTCGCGATCGCGACGATCGCGTTCGCGGAGATCGTGCGCTACGTCGCCGTCAACGCGCGCGGGCTGACGGGCGGCAGCCAGGGGCTGCTCGGCTTCGACGACGCATGGCTCGACGTGTCCGACACGATCCTCGGCTGGCTGCCGGCGAGCGTGCAGGACCAGTTCCTGCTGCCGCTGTTGATCGTCGTGTGGTTGACCGTGGCCGTGCTGACCGGGCTGATGATGCTGCTGCAGCGCACGCCGTGGGGGCGCGTGCTGCGCGCGATCCGCGAGGACGAGGACGCGGCCCGCGCACTCGGCAAGAACGTCTACGCGTACAAGCTGCAGTCGATCGCGATCGCCGCCGCCCTGGGCGCGATCGCCGGCTGGTTCCTCGCGCTGAACCTCGCGTTCATCGAGCCGTCGTCGTTCGAGCCGCTGTTCACGTTCATCGGCTTCACGATCCTCGTGCTGGGCGGGCTGGCGAGCTACCTCGGCGTGGCGATCGGGGCGCTGATCATGTGGACGCTGCTGGAGGCGACGCGCTTCATCGACCTGCCGCTGGCGGCGGAGAAGGTGGCGGCGCTGCGCTTCGTGATCGTCGGCCTCGCACTGATCCTGCTCGTCGCGCTGCGCCCGCAGGGGATCCTCGGCAAGCGCCAGGAGATGGTGCTGCATGACTGAGCCCGCGACCTCGCCGCAGCCGGGCGCCGAGGCGCCGCGCGCGGAGCAGGCGCCCGACGCGATCCTCGAGGTGCGCGGCGTCGTGAAGCGCTTCGGCGGCGTGGCCGCGATCGACGGCGCCGCCTTCGCCGTGCGGCGCGGCTCGATCACCGCCCTGATCGGTCCGAACGGCGCCGGCAAGACGACGCTCTTCAACGTCGTCACCGGCTTCCAGCGCGGCGACGCGGGCGATGTCGTCTACGACGGGCGCTCGGTCTTCGGCCGCCCCGCCTACGCGCTCGCGCGCCGCGGCATGGTGCGCACGTTCCAGATCACGAAGGCGCTGACGGCGATGCCGGTGATCGACAACATGACGCTCGCCGCGCCGCGGCAGCCGGGAGAGCGGATCCTGACGCTGCTGGCGCGCGCGCCCGCTGCGCGCCGGCGCGAGCGCGAGGTGCTCGTGCGCGCGCACGAGTTGCTGGAGACGTTCGGCCTGCGCGAGCATGCGGATGCCTACGCCGGCACGCTGTCGGGCGGCCAGCGCAAGCTGCTCGAGCTGGCGCGCGTGCTGATGGCCGAGCCGCGGCTCGTGCTGCTCGACGAGCCGATGGCCGGCGTCAACCCGACGCTCGGCGCGCGCCTGCTCGACCACATGCACGCGCTGCGCGAGCGCGACGGCATGACGTTCCTCTTCATCGAGCACGACATGGACGTTGTGATGGGCCACTCGGACCGCATCGTCGTGATGGCCGAGGGCAAGGTGATCGCGGAGGGCGACCCCGCGGCGGTGCGAGCGGATCAGCGCGTGATCGACGCCTATCTCGGCTCGCCGGGAGGGACGCGATGAGCGCCGCCGCCGAAGGGCCTGCCGGGCCCGCGCCCGCGCCCGCGAACGGCGAGGTCCTGCTGCGGACTGACGGCGTCGTCGCCGGCTACGTGCCGGAGGTCGACATCCTCGGCGGCGTCGACTTCGAGTTGCGCGCGGGCGAGGTGGTGACGATCGTCGGGCCCAACGGCGCCGGCAAGTCGACGCTGCTGAAGACGGTGTTCGGCCTGCTGCGTCCGCGCGCGGGCCGGATCGTGCTGCGCGGCGCCGACGTCGCGGGGGCCAAGACGCACGCGATCGCGCGCGCCGGCGTCAGCTACGTGCCGCAGCTCGACAACGTCTTCCCGAGCCTGACGGTGGAGGAGAACCTGGAGCTGGGCGCGCTCGCGCGGCCGGGCGTGGACGTGCGCGAGAGGATGCGGGCGATGGAGGGGATGTTCCCGCGCCTGGCGGAGCGCCGCCATCAGGTCGTGGGCACGATGTCGGGCGGCGAGCGCCAGATGGTCGCGATGGCCCGCGCGCTGATGCCCGACCCGGAGATCTTGCTGCTCGACGAGCCGTCGGCCGGCCTCGCGCCGGCGTCCGTCGACGCCGTGTTCGACAAGGTCGCCGAGATCAACCGCGCGGGCGTGACGGTCCTGATGGTCGAGCAGAACGCGCGCCGTGCGCTCGCCATGTCCACGCGCGGCTACGTGCTCGACCTCGGCGTCGACCGCTTCGAGGGGCCCGGCAAGCAGCTGCTCTCCGACCCCAAGGTCGCCGAGCTCTACCTCGGCGGCACGGCCCGGGTCGACCGGCCCGACGACGCACCGGTCTAGCGAGACGCCGG
>DATHEP010000463.1:0-3023 GCA_035318525.1 Conexibacter sp. | reverse complement strand
GAAAACGCACTAAAAATGAGCCCGGTGACTGTGCCGGCTCTAGCTTCAATCAATGCGGAGAGGACGAGGGTGTGATTGGGGACTTCGTTAATGCATTCCACCGATACGCTCGGTAAAGGAGAGGTCCTGTGAATCTCACCTCTGCCATGCCCGCGCTCGCTTTCATCGTTCCAGATGAAATACACATCCCTATCGTTGATCATGAATCTGCCGGCACTCGCGGGCCCGCTATAACGACGAGCCCAACCCAGCAACGAGCGCCGCCGACAGGAACCTGGCACCAACGCACATTGGCTGCCGTTCGTTCGAGATGGATCTGCGCGACCTTCGAGCGCGCATGCCCGAGACCACGGCCTTCTGCCGTACGACCGAGCCGCACCTCCTTCCAACCGTCGCCTCCCCTGCAGCACCGACCATCGCGCCCCCGCGCCTGCACTGTCCAGGTGTGCTGCCGGTGATCCACGCCTCGGCGGTCGCCTCAGGAGATCCGCGCGCGCACCCACGCGACGAAGTGCGCTTCCGTCAACTCGCGGCTTGCGAGGCGCTCGATCGTGCCCGCGAGCTCGTCCTGCCCGCCCTTCGACGGTGTCCAGACACCGCGGTTGCGTGCCACCAACTCGAGCATCGCCAGCAGCGCGACGCGCTTGTTGCCGTCGGGTAGCGGGTGGTTGCGGACGAGGCGAGAGCAGAGGACGGCAGCCTTGTCCGCAAGACCCGGGTAGCGATCGGGCCCGTGGTCGCCGACCGCGGCGAACGGCGCCGCCAGGGCGGACGCCGCCGCGCCGAGCCGCGTCGCGCGGGCCAGCCGCTCGGCTGGGATCTCCAGCACCGCCTCCCCGATGAGCAGGAGATCCTCAATGGTCAACCTCTCCATCGCGCAGTCACGCTACCAAGACACCAGAGATCTGTGATGTCCTGGTTAGAATGTTCTATGGTAGGTATACTGCGCGTCGGGATGCCCAAAACGATGACCCTGCGGCTCAGCGACGAGCTCGCGGCGGACCTGGAGGCGATGGCGCGGGTCGATGACGTGGCCGTCTCCGAGGCGATCCGCGTCGCGATCGACGAGCGCATCAAGGCCCGCCGCGACGACAAGCAGTTCCAGGCCCGCCTGCGCCGGCTGATGGCCGAGAACCAGCGCGCGCTCGAGCGCTTGACGCCTTAGGGGTTTTGGCGGTGCGCCACCGTGGTGGCAAGCCACCACGTTAGGGTGATGCTTGCCTGCCACGGCATGATTGGAGCGTGCGGGCGATCGTGCTCGACGCTCCCGGGCGGCCGCTGCGGGCCGCCAAGCTCCCGGATCCCGTCCCCGGGCCGGGGGAGGTGCTGCTGCGCGTGCGCGCATGTGGCGTCTGCCGCACGGACCTCCACCTGCGCGACGGCGAGCTTGAGCCGGGCCATCTGCCGCTCGTGCTCGGTCATCAGATCGTCGGAGAGGTGCTGAGACCCGACGCGGCGGGGACGCACGCCCTCGGCGCCCGCGTCGGCGTGCCGTGGCTCGGTTGGACCTGCGGCGAGTGCCGCCACTGCCGCGGCGGCCGCGAGAACCTCTGCGAGCGCGCCCGCTTCACCGGCCGGGACGTCGACGGCGGCTTCGCCGAGCTGGCGGTCGCGGACGCGCGCTACTGCCTCCCGCTCCCGGACGCCGCCGTCTATCCCGACCTACAGGTGGCGCCGTTGCTGTGCGGAGGGCTGATCGGCCACCGCGCGCTGCGGATGGCCGGCGACGCCGAGCGGATCGGGCTCTACGGCTTCGGGGCCGCTGCCCACATCGTCTGCCAGGTCGCGGTCCACGAGCGGCGCCGCGTCTTCGCCTTCACGCGCCCCCACGACACCGAGGGCCAGGCGTTCGCCCGTCGGCTCGGCGCCGCCTGGGCCGGCGGCACCGACGACGCCCCGCCCGAGCCGCTCGACGCCGCGCTCGTCTTCGCCCCCGCGGGCGCGCTCGTCCCGCTCGCGCTGCGTGCGCTGGCGCGCGGCGGCACCGTCGTCTGCGCCGGCATCCACATGTCGGACATCCCGTCGTTCCCCTACGAGGACCTGTGGCAGGAGCGCACGATCCGCTCCGTCGCCAACCTGACGCGCGAGGACGGGGCCTCGTTCCTCGCGCTCGCGCCGCGGATCCCGGTGCGCACCAGGGTCACGTCCTATCCGCTCGACATGGCGGAGCAGGCGCTCCAGGATCTCCGGGCCGGTGCCTTCAAGGGCGCGGCGGTGCTCGCGCCCTGAATGTGCGAGCCTTCGCGCCATGCCCCTCATCCCCATGGTCATCGAGCGCACCGCGCGCGGCGAGCGCGAGTTCGACATCTACAGCCGCCTGCTGAACGAGCGGATCATCTTCCTCGGCACGCCCGTCGACGACCAGATCGCGAACCTCGTCGTGGCGCAGCTGCTGCACCTCGAGTCGCAGGACCCCGAGAAGGACATCTCGCTGTACATCAACTCGCCCGGCGGCTCGATCTACGCCGGCCTCGCGATCTACGACACGATGAACTTCATCAAGCCCGACGTGAGCACCATGTGCGTCGGCGTCGCGATGTCGATGGGGTCGCTGCTGCTGACCGGAGGAACGAGAGGGAAGCGCAGCGCGCTGCCCAACAGCCGCATCCTGATCCACCAGCCGTCCGCCGGCTTCGAAGGGCAGTCGACCGACATCGAGATCCACGCGCGGGAGATCTTGAGAACGCGCAAGCGGATCGACGAGATCTACACCGAGCACACGGGACAGGAGGAGGAGCAGGTCCACCGCGACATGGAGCGCGACCGCTTCTTCACGTCCCAGCAGGCGGTCGAGTACGGACTGATCGACCGCGTCATCGAGCACCACTGACGACGAGCGAGAGGGGAAACGGGATGGCGATCGCGGAGCGGCAGGCGACGACGGTCTGGCAGGGCAGCCTCGCGCAGGGGACCGGGACGCTCACGAGCGGCAGCGGCGCGCTCGGCGAGCTGCCCGTCACGTGGGCGTCGCGCACCGAGCGCTCGGACGGCAAGACAAGCCCGGAGGAGCTGATCGCCGCGGC
>DATHEP010000462.1:0-3714 GCA_035318525.1 Conexibacter sp. | reverse complement strand
GACGCCGCGCTACGGGCTGGGTTGCAAGCGGCCGGCCTTCTCGAACGAGTACCTGGCGACGTTCAACCGGCCGAACGTCGAGTTGGTGACGGATTCGATCGCGTCGGTCGAGCCGGCGGGCGTGCGCACCGCCGACGGCCGGGTGCACGAGGCCGACGTGCTGGTCCTCGCGACCGGCTTCAAGGTCTTCGACAGCGGCAACATGCCGCCGTTTCCGGTCAGCGGCCGCGGCGGGACGGACCTCGAGCGGTGGTGGGAGGAGAACCGCTACCAAGCCTACGAGGGCGTGAGCGTTCCAGGCTTCCCCAACTGGTTCATGATCCTCGGCCCCTACGGCTACAACGGCGCCAGCTACTTCACGCTGATCGAGAACCAGGCGCGCCACATCGTCCGCTGCCTGCGCCGCGCACGCGAGACCGCCGCCACCGCGGTTGAGGTCACGCCCGAGGCCAACGAGCGCTACTTCGCGACGATGCTTTCCCGCCGCGACCGCCAGATCTTCTTCCAGGATAGCTGCGCCGTCGCCAACAGCTACTACTTCGACAGACGCGGCGACGCCCCGTTCCGTTCGGCCTCGACCATCGAGGTCGCGTGGAGAAGCGCCCGCTTCGACCTCGACGACTATCGCTTCGAGCGGGTCGCGAGCGCCGTTCGCGCTTGACCGCGCGTGCCTTCGGGCGGGTCGGCGTCGGCTCGCCCGCAGGTATGCTCGCCCGATGCCGCTGCGAGTCCTCGTGCTGGGAGCCGGCTTCGGTGGGCTGGAGCTCAGCACCACCCTTTCGGAGGCGCTCGGCGACGACGTCGAGGTGACGTTGATCGACAAGGGCGACGCGTTCGTCTTCGGCTACTCGAAGCTCGACGTGATGTTCGGCCGCACCACGCTCGACGCCGTGCGCCTGCCGTACGCCGATCTCGCCAAGCCCGGCGTGCGCCTGCTGCGCGAGACGGTCACCGCGATCGATCCCGAGGCGCGGCGCGTGACAACCGACGCCGCGGTCCACGAGGCCGACGTGCTCGTGCTCGCGCTGGGCGCCGACTACAACTTCGCTGCAACGCCGGGCCTGCTGGAGGGCGGCAACGAGTTCTACTCCGTCGAGGGTGCGCGGCGGCTGGGGGAGCTGCTGCCCGGCTTCACGAGCGGGCGAGCGGTCATCGGCGTCTGCGGCGCGCCCTTCAAGTGTCCGCCCGCGCCGAGCGAGTGCGCGCTGCTGCTGCACGACCACCTGACCGCGCGCGGCGTCCGCGGGGACTGTGAGATCACGTTCGTGATCCCGTTCGGGACGCCCGTGCCGCCGTCGCCCGACACCTCGCGGGCGCTCGTCGCCGCGTTCGCCGAGCGCGGCATCGCATTCGTCCCGAGACGCCGCGTCGGCTCGCTCGACCCGGCGCGCGGCGTCGTCGTGCTCGACGACGGCGGCGAGCTCCCGTACGACCTCTTCCTCGGCGTTCCGAAGCACCGCGCGCCGGACGTGGTGATCGAGAGCGGCATTGCGGTGGACGGCTACGTGCCGGTGGAGTCGGCGACGCTCGAGACGAGATACCCCGGCGTGTACGCGGTCGGCGACGTCGCGACCGTCGGCGTGCCGAAGGCGGGCGTGTTCGCGGAGGGGGCGGCGCGCGTCGTCGCTGAGGCGCTGATCGCTCGCGTGCGCGGCGAGGAGGGACCGGACGGCTATGGCGGCCGTGGCTCCTGCTACATCGAGTTCGGTGCCGGCCGTGTCGGCCGCGTCGACGTCGACTTCCTGTCGGGCCCGCAGCCGACCGGCAGCTTCCAGGCGCCGTCCGACGCGCTCGTCGCCGAGAAGGTCGAGTTCGGCGCGAGCCGCCGCGCGCGCTGGTTCGGTCAGCTCTCCAGCGGATAGCGACGCCGCATGAACGCCGCGAAGTGGGGAACGGTGAAGTCCACCGCTCCGTACTCGGGCCGATAGATGAGTCCCTTTTTGATCAGCGCGTCGCGGGGGACGGAGCTGCTCGAGGCGCTGCGATACCCGATCTTCGCCGCGACCTGCCCTGTCTGTTGGGGCCCGTCGCCGAGGGCGGCCATGGCTGACATGTAGCGACGCTCGCCCGGCGTCGCCTTCTCGAAACGGACGTGGAAGAACTGCTCGTCGAGCTTGCGCTGCACGATGGGCGCGGCTGCGTCGACGTCCGCACGGGTGATCGGGCTCCGCGGCGCGGTGCTCCAAACCTCCCGCCCGTACGCCTGCAGGAACGCGGGATAGCGGCCCGACAGTTCGAGGATCTGCACCAGTGCGTCGTGGTCGAACACAACCCCCTGCTCCTGCGCCGGCAGCTCGAGTGCCGCGCGTGCGGCATCGACGTCGAGTCGATCGAGTCGCGGATACGAGAACAGCCGCTCGGCGTACGACTTCGCCTCGACGATCAGCCCAGGCAATTGGGGCAGCCCGGTGCCGGCGAACGCGACTGGCAGCTGCTTCTGCGACATGCGATGCATCGCCGCGGCGACGGCTTCGAGCTCGGGCCGTCGCAGGAACTGCATCTCGTCGACGAAGAAGGCCACGCCGGTGTCGTGCTGGCGGGCGACCTCGCCGAGCTGGACGAACAGCTCGGTCAGGTCCCGCTCCAGGTCGCCGGTGGCCGCGGACGCCGTCGCGTCGAACGAGAACTCGACGCTGCCGTCGCTTCCGACCCCCACGCGAAAGCCTTGCAGCAGCTTTGCGAAGCCACGCGCCCGGTCGCCGAGGCCAACGCGTCGGTCGAGATGCGTGAGCGCCTCGAAGGCGCGATCTGCCAGCTCTACGCGGAAGTCCGTGTCTGATCGGACCTCGATCGGATCTGACGTGATCCAGCCCGCGCGGTCGGCGATGCGCTGGAACTCCAGCAGCAGCACGGTCTTCCCCACACCGCGGAGTCCCGAGACCACGAGGCTCTGGTCGCTGCGCCCCGCGGCGAGCCGATGGACCAGTACCTCCCACTGCTCCAACTGGGTATCACGCCCGGTCAGTGCAGGCGGCGGGTTGCCTGCGCTCATGGCGTAAGGATTCGCAATGGCGTCCACGAGGGGCAGTTTATCAGCGGTTATCAGAGGTTCTTCAGAAAGTCAGATATGTCTTGATAACTCCTGATGACTACTTCGGAGACGCTCACTCTCCCTGCTGGGCGGGAGAGACGCCGAGGCTGCGACGCTGGCCGCCGCGCGTCGCGAGCGCTCGCAGCCGCGCCGCCTCGGCGTCCCAGTCGTACACGACGGCGGTGTCGGCGAGGTGGTCGTAGAGCGCCTGGCGGGTGCGGCCGAAGACGATCCCGAGGAAGCCGAGCCCGAGCGTCAGGAAGCCGAGCGGGTAGGCGAGCAGGCGTAGCAGCGCGTGGCGTCGGTCGAGCGGCGTCCCGTCGGCGCGCACGATCCGCAGCCCGAGCAGCGACATGCCCGGGCTGCGCGCGAAGCCCGTCCACGAGCTTCCCCAGTAGAGCCCCGCCCACGCGACCGCGCCGACCGCGAAGATCGCCCCCTCGACGTCGAGCGTCCAGGGCGTAGCCGCCTCGATCGCGAAGCGCAGCAGCGCGAGCCCTGCCGTGTAGAGCACGCCGATCAAGAACGTGTCGGCGGCGTACGCGAGCAGCCGGCTGACCGGGCCCGCGTAGTGACCCTGGGAGCGCATCGAGTCCCGTGCGCGCGTCACGAGGCCGGCCCGCCGGGCGCCGGCTCGTCCGGTGCCGCCTCGTCATCCGGCACGAGCAGCGGCGGCCCGAGCG
>DATHEP010000461.1:0-8924 GCA_035318525.1 Conexibacter sp. | reverse complement strand
AACGCCGCGGCCGCGGCGAGCCCGATGCGTGCCAAGCGCGACCCGCCGCCACCAGCCTCCATGCCCGGAGGGTAGTGGAGGCGGTGACGACGGGCGACGCAACTAGAACGTCATCGCGGCGGTGCAGACCTGCCCACCGGGGCTGGTCGCGCGCGCGCTGATGCGATCGCTGCCGGCGGGGTTGCCGATCTTGCGCTCGACCGAGAACGAGCCGCTGCGCCCGCCCGTCGTGGCGCTCGTTCTCACGACCGGGGAGCCGTTGCGGCTGATGCGGACCTGCCACGTCACGCCGCTGCGATTCTGATCGACCTCGAACTCGACCTCGAGGCGGCCGTCGTCGTTCTTGACCTTCAGCTTCGACGTCGCGGCGCCGGTGCAGCTACCGGCCACGAGCCGGCGGCCGTCGTCGCGTCCGCCGCGACCGCCGCCGCTGCCACCGCGATCATCGCTGTCGTCGTCGCCGCCGCGCCCACGGCCGCTCGAATCATCGCCGCCGCCGGAATCGTCGCCGTTGCGGACGAGCCCGCCGCGGTCGTCGCCGGGCGGGTCGTCCGCGCCGTGCTTGGCGATCGCGGCAGCGGGCAGTGCCGCCGCAGCGAGCGCGAGCGTCACAGCGAGCAAGATGGTGCGGGCCTTCGTCAGCATCGGTGCCTCCTCGTAGCCGGGGTCAGTCGACATGCTTCCCCGCGGGCGGTCCCGGTCACAATTGGACTTAGGTCGCAATGGGAGGGCGTGCCCTCCTGGGCGTGCGCTCCGCCGCAGCGGCGGGCAGGATGGTGCGCATGTTGCGCGCAGTCGCCCGCTTCACGCTCGGCAGCGTCGCGGCGATCGCCGTGATCGCCGTCGGCGGCTACCTCGCGCTGCGCCAGGTCGCGCTCGACGAGGCCCGGCGCGACACGCGCGCACGGGTGCTGGCGGCCGGTCGCGTCGTCGAGGCGGCAGGCCTCACTGACGGGGTCCTGCGCGGCGACCGTCGAGCACTCACGCGGCTCGACGACCTCGTGCTCGGCCAGGTGCTCGGCGGGCCGGTCGTTCGCGTGAAGCTGTGGACCGAGGACGGCACGATCCTCTACTCCGACGAGCCGGCGCTGATCGGGCAGCGCTACGCGCTCGGCGAGGAGGAGCGCGAGCTGTTCGAGACCGGCGGCGCGGAGGTCGAGTCGAGCGACCTGAGCGAGCCGGAGAACCGCTTCGAGCGCCCGCAGGGCAAGCTGCTGGAGGCCTACACGACGATCCGCTCGCCGGACGGCACGCAGGTGCTGTTCGAGACCTACGAGCGCTTCGCCGCCGTCGACGCGAACGCCGAGCGGCTGCTGCGCGCGTTCGCGCCGCCGCTGCTCGCCGGCCTGCTCGTGCTGGTGCTCGTGCAGGTCCCGCTCGCCTGGTCGCTCGCGCGCCGGCTGCAGCGCGGGCACACGGAGCGCGAGGCGCTGCTGGAGAGCGCGGTCGCCGCCTCCGACCACGCACGGCGGCGGATCGCCTCCGACCTGCACGACGGCGTCGTGCAGGACCTCGCCGGCGTCGCCTTCGGGCTCGCGCCGCTGGCCGACGCGGCGCAGCGGCGCGGCGCGACCGACGAGGCGGAGACGCTGCGCAACGCGAGCGAGCGCCTGCGCCAGGGGGTGCGCGACCTGCGCACGCTGCTCGTCGAGATCCACCCGCCGAACCTCGCCTCGGCGGGCCTCGACGCGGCGCTCAGCGATCTGCTCAGCCCGCTCGCGGCCGCCGGCGTGGAGACCGAGCTCGAGATCGCGCCGGACGCCGCCGCGCCGGTCGGCGACGACGCGCGCCTCGCGCTGCTCTACGGCGCCGCGCGCGAGGCGGTGCGCAACGCGCAGGAGCACGGCGATCCGAGCGCGGTGCGGATCGCGTTGAGGCGGTCCGGTCCCGACACGCTGCGGCTGACGATCGCCGACGACGGCCGCGGCTTCGACCCGGACGCGCGGAGACGGGCGGCGGCGGCCGGCCACGTCGGCCTCGCGCTGCTGGAGGGCCTCGCCGCGCAGGCCGGCGGCACGCTCGCCGTCCGCTCGGCGCCCGGCGAGGGCACGACGGTGGAGCTGGAGGTGCCGGCGCCGTGATCCGCGTGCTGCTCGCCGACGACCACGGCGTGATCCGCGACGGGCTCGGCCGCCTGATCGCCGCGCTCGACGACGTCGAGCTCGTGGCGGTCGCGGCGGACGGCGCGGAGGCCGTCGAGCGAGCGTGCGAGGCGAGGCCCGACGTCGTGCTGATGGACCTCGAGATGCCGGTGATGGACGGGATCGAGGCGACGCGCCGGATTGTCGCCGAGTGTCCGGAGTGCGCGGTGCTGGTCCTCACGTCCTTCTCCGACCGCGACAAGATCGTCGGTGCGCTCGAAGCCGGCGCCTGCGGGTACCTGCTGAAGGACGTCGACGCGGCGCAAGTCGCGGAGGGGATCCGCGCCGCAGCGCGGGGAGAGTCGCCCTTGGACCCGCGCGCGGCGCGCACGATCCTCACCGCCCGCAGCGCACCGGATCCCCTCGCCGGCCTCTCGCAGCGGGAGCGGGAGGTGCTGGAGCTGCTCGTCGAGGGGCTCCCGAACAAGCTGATCGCGCGACGACTGGAGATCAGCGAGAAGACGGTCAAGGCCCACCTGACGCGCGTCTTCCGCGAGCTCGGCGTCACCGACCGCACGCAGGCGGCGCTGTGGGCCGAGCGCAACGGGCTCGGCGACTGAGACGAAGGTCCCATTGCGCCGCCCACCCCGCCCGCGCGACGCTGTTGCGATGACCCGCCGCCCGATCACTGCCCCTCTGTACATCGCATGGATGCACAAACGCACAGTGATCGCCCTGGCCGCCGCGCTCGCGGCGCTCTCCTTCTCCGCCACCGCCCCCGCGCGCGGCGGCGACGACGACGTTCGCGTCGCCGGCTCCTGCGGGCGCGGTGCCTCGGCCGAGCTGCGCGCGAAGGAGGACGACGGCGCGATCGAGGTCGAGTGGCGCGTGCGGCGGGCGCGCTCCGGCGAGCGCTGGAGCGTCGTGCTCGTGCACGAGCGGCGCGTGGCGATTCGCGCGACCGTCACGACGCGCGGCGGAGGAGGCTTCCGCATCCGGCGCGAGCTCCCCGACTTCGGCGGCGCCGACCAGATCACCGCGCGCGCATCCGGTCCGCGCGGCTTGACGTGCTCGGCGACCGCCGTCGTGCCAGGATCCTGACCCAGGTCGCGACCGGATTGACGCACGCGGAGCGGGCTGGAAGGCTCACGGCGACCACCATCGGGGAGGCGTCGTGAACAAGCACGGTTCCGAGAGCTACTTCGTCGTCGGCGAGGGCTTGCTGAGCGAGAGCGTCGGCGGACGGGACGAGACGCAGGCCGTCGCGGCAGCCGCGCGAGCGGCGGGCCCGACCGCGCAGGCCGCGAGAGCAGCGCCGCCGTTCCGCTTCTCGCGCATGGGGCCGAACGGCAGAGGCCGCCAGCTCGGCGAGGCGAACCGAGCGAAGCTCGGGGTCGCGATGACCGCCGGCAGAGGCGCCGCGTCGCAGGTCCCCGCCGGCTTCACGTACCTCGGCCAGTTCGTCGACCACGACCTCACGTTCGACAAGACGAGCGTGATGCTCGGCGTCGGCGTCTCGCCCGCGCAGCTCCTGCAGGCGCGCTCGCCGAGCCTCGACCTCGACTCGCTCTACGGCGCCGGGCCGCAGGATCCCGAGTCGGCGAAGTTCTACGCGGCCGACGGTGTCCACCTCAAGATGGGCAGCACGGTCGCGGCCGGCCCCGACAGAGCGATGGCCGGCTTCGACCTCCCGCGCGGCGCCGGCAGAAGCGTCGCCGCAAGACGCAAGGCGGTCATCCCGGACCCGCGCAACGACGAGAACCTCGCGGTCGCGCAGACGCACCTCGCGTTCATCCGCTTCCACAACCGCGTCGTCGACACGCTGCCGAGATCGGTCCCGCAGGCGCAGCGCTTCGCGACCGCGCGGGAGATCGTCACGAAGCACTACCAGTGGATGCTGCGCACGGACCTCCTGCCACGCATCTGCGCGAGAGCCGTCGTCGACGACGTCTTCGCGAACGGCCGCAAGGCGTTCGAGGTCGGCGTCGACCCGACCGAGGTGCCGACGATGCCGATCGAGTTCTCGATCGCCGCCTACCGGCTCGGGCACTCGATGATCCGCGCCGCCTACAACTGGAACCGCCGCTTCGACAACGGCGCCGGGACGCTCGGCTTCCTGTTCCTGTTCTCGGCCACGAGCGGCGACCTCGGCGGCTCCCCGCGGCTGCCGAGCAACTGGATCGCGGACTTCCGCCGCCTCTACGACTTCGGCGACGCCGGCCGCAGAGACCTCGTCGTGCCCGCGAGAAGGTTCAACCGCGCGATGCGGATCGACACGCTGCTCGTGAACCCGCTGCGGAACCTGCCGACGGGATCGTTCGGCGGGCCGAGCGTGCCGTTGAACGACCCGCGCGCGAACCTCGCGTTCCGCAACCTGACGCGCGCGAGAATGGTCAACCTCACGACCGGCCAGCAGCTCGCGAGATTCCTCAGAAGACGCGGCGTGAGAGTGAGAGCGCTCACGGGCGTGCAGGTCCGCGACGGCAGAGGCGGCGCGTCATTGGCGAGACTGACGCAGGCGCAGCGCGCCGCGCTCGTGAGAGACACGCCGCTGTGGTTCTACGTGCTGCGCGAGGCGGAGCTGAACGGCGGGCGCCTCGCAGGCGTCGGCGCACGCGTCGTCGCGGAGACCTTCCACCGCGCGATCGAGGGCAGCACCGCGTCGATCGTCCGCGACCCCAGATGGCGCCCGACGCTCGGCCCGAACAGAGACACCTTCCGCATGGTCGACCTGCTGCTGTTCGCGTTCGAGGGCAGAAGAGCCCTGCTGGCGCCGCTGGGGTAAGCAACCGAAGTGACTCCACGCATGCGACCCGCCGCTTGAGGGGACAGTTGGGTCAGCCCGCTCCGGCGCGGGCCTTGAGCGAGGAAAGGACCTGACATGTACATAGGCATCGGAACGCTGCTGATCATCATCATCCTGCTGGTCATCCTGCTGTAGGCGGATCCGCGGACGCGGCGCCGGCGCAGAGAGCGGCCGGCGCGGCGTGCGCGAGCGCGTCAGTCCCAGCGCGGGGCCCACGGCGGGTCCGCCGTGCGCAGGTGGCGTCTCGAGCACGCCGCGATCGCGGCGCGCTCGTCGTCGTCGAGCGCGAAGTCGAACACGTCGAGGTTCTCGGCGCGGCGCGCGCGGCTCGACGCCTTTGGGATCGCAGCCACGTTCGGCTGGTCGAGCAGCCACCGCAGCGCCACCTGACCGGCCGACTTGCCATGACGCGCGCCGATCCGCGCGAGCAGCGGGTCGTCGTGCACGTGGCCGTGCGCGAACGGCGAGTAGGCGGTCAGCAGCATGTCGTGCTCGAGGCACTCGTGCATCACCGGACCCTGCGGCAGGTACGGGTGATACTCGATCTGGTCGGTGAAGATCGGCGCGAGCTCGAGCGCCTGGCGCAGCAGCCCCGACGGGAAGTTGGAGACGCCGACGTGGCGCACCACTCCCTGCTCGCGCAGCTCCTCCATCGCGCCGAGCGTCTGCACGAGCGGCGGGTCGGCGGGCCAGTGGAGCAGCAGCAGGTCGACGTAGTCGACACCGAGGTCCGCGAGCTGCTGCGCGAACACGCGCTGCACGTCGCCGGCGGCGGCGTCGTCGCGCCACACCTTCGTCGTCAGCCACACCTCGTCCCGGCGCAGACCGCTGTCGGCAAGCGCGCGGCCGACCTCGCGCTCGTTGCCGTACGCATGCGCGGTGTCGAGGTGGCGGTAGCCGAGGTCGAGCGCGTCGAGCACGCCCTCGTAGGCCGCCTCGCCCTCGACGAGCCAGGTGCCGTAGCCGAGCTTCGGCACCTCCACTCCCCGGATCGTCACCGTCCGCGCCTGCGTCGCCTCGCGGGGCATCGCCGAGACCCTACCCGGGCCGCGCGGTTTCGAGCCGGAGCGTCAGCGGCAGCGCGTCCGACCGGCGTCGCGGAAGTCGTCACCCGGCTCGCCGACGAACCGCCACGCGTAGCCGTCCGCGTCGAGCGTCAGCTCCAGCACCCCGAAGCTCGTGCTGTGCACGAGGCTGTTGGGCTCCCGCTCCTCGGCCGGATAGCGGCTCGCGCCGCCGGTGCCGACGACGAACTGCGGGATGCCGTCCTCTCTGTCGAGCTCCCCGTCCGCGTCCTGCGGCGCGAAGCGCTCGTAGGCGTGGTCGTGGCCGGACAGCACGAGCTCCGCGTCGGCCTCCTGCAGCGTCTCCCACAACGGCTCGAAGATGTCGTCGGAGCCGTGCGGGCCCGACGAGAAGCGCGGATGGTGCCAGTAGGCGAGCGTGCATCTCGCGTCGTGCTCGGCGAGGTCGTCCTCCAGCCAGCGCTGCTGCTCGGAGTCGGGCTCGCAGTCGATCACGTCGCAGTTCGTGTTGAGCACGACGACGTGCCAGTCGCCCAGCTCGTACGAGTACCAGCCCTCGTCCGGCGAGCCGGCGCGTCTGCCGAAGTACTCGTAGTAGCCGGCGGCGCCGGGCGTGTTGTACTCGTGGTTGCCGACCGCGGGGCGCGTGCGCTCCATGAAGCGGCCCCACGTCGGGTCGTAGGACTCCTCGAAGTCCTCCAGCTCCCCGTCCGGGTACTGCGTGTCGCCGAGCGGCGCGACGACGTCCGGATCAAGCCGCTCGATGATGTCCGCGACGTCGGCCTGACGACAGGTCTGCGCGGTGCGCGGCTCGTCTGCGTGGCACGCGATGTCGCCGGCGGCGACGAGCGTGACCGGCTTCGTCGCCCGTATGCGCGCATCCGCGTCGCTCGACCCGTCGCCGCAGGCGGCGACGCCTAGCGCCAGGAGCACGAGGATCCCGCCGATTCCGGCACGCACGCACACGTCCGTCATCCTACGACGCCGCGCCGACGGCGCCGGGAACCGTTGAAGCCCGCCATGCGGGCATCATGCCGGCGGCGCCGCTGCGCGGTCATCTGCCGGCGTTGTCCGCCACGTAGGTCGAGACGGCGTCGATCTCCTCGGTCGACAGGTCGCCCTCGAATGAGGGCATCCCCCCGCCGCCGTCGATCACCTGGCTGCGGACCTCCTCGACGCTCGGCTGCAGGTCGTCGAGGTCCGGGCCGGTGACGCCGCCGGCGTCCGCGGCCGCGAGCACGTGGCAGCTGCCGCAGCCGGCCGACGCGAACACCTCGGCGCCGTCGACCGCGGGCGCGGTCGTTCTGGCCGGCTCGTTCGTTCTCGCGGGCTGACTCGTCTGCGCGGGCGGCGAGGTGGCGCCGCCGCCGTTCCCGCCGTCGTCGTCGCCGTCTCCGCCGCAGCCGACGAGCGCCGCGGCGATCAGCAGGGCTGGGAGCACGTGCATCGGTCTCATCGCGTCGGCGCCTTTCAGTCGAGTTTCAGGAGGATCGAGCGCAAAGCCTGCCACGTCCGCACGCGGATCGTGCCTCACGCGTTCACGGCCGACAGCAGCCACAGGCCCATGCACGTGAAGCCGACCATCACCGCGAGCATCCAGTACTGCGAGCGCAGCGCAGCGCGCGCGTCGCCGCGGAAGACGGCGAGCGCGCGGTCGTGCGCCAGCACGAGGCCGGCGACGTGCCCCGCGATCAGCGCCGCCACCTGCATGTACCAGATCGCCGTCGGCGAGACGAGCGTGTAGTCGACCTGGCTGTCGGCGGTGCCGAGCAGGTTCGAGCCGTCGCCGAGCGGGTCGGAGGCGAGGTAGGCGAGCGCCTGCCCCTGGAAGATGAGCAACGAGACGTAGTGCGCGATCGCGTACGCGAACGCGATCGGCACGAGCGTGTGCGCGAAGCTGCGCGCCAGCTCCGCCGAGCTACGCCGCGGGTCGACCGTTCGCATCCCGCGGATCCCGAGTGCGTAGAGGCCGCCGACGGCTGCGATCGCCGCCGCCAGCCCGAGCGTGAAGGCGAGCTCGCCGGCTGCGATCGGCCCGAGCCCGAGATCCTCGAACCAGCCCTGCAGCGTCGGCGCCACGTCGACCCACAGCGCGCCGTTCGAGGCGCCGTCGAACGTCGTCGTGCCGATCAGCACGCACAGCAGCGCGACCGTCCCCGGCAGCGGCTCCAGGCGCGGCAAGCCGGAGAGCGGCGGGCGCAGGCACAGCTCGCGCCCGCGCGTCTCGAACGGCGACAGGCGCGCGCAGAGGTTGAAGTACGTGCCGAACGCGTCCGCGCGCTCGCTCCACGTGCGCTCGCCGTAGAGGCTCATGCCGACGACCTGCACGAAGCCGTAGGCGAGCGCTAGCGCGCCGAGCGTCGCGGGCACGTCCTTGTCGACGTAGACGAGCTCGACCCAGCCGAACGCCGCCAGCCCGACTACCGCCGGCCAGCGGCCGAGCCGTCTCGGGTACGCCAGCGGCTCGGCGTCGAGGCTCGGACTGACGCGCCGCGCGACGCCGGACAGCCAGCGGTAGACCGCCCGCCAGGGGCTGAAGAGCGCGAACACGTCGCCGAGCAGCACGCTCAGCAACGGGATGCCGACCCAGAAGGCGACGTAGATCGCGGTCGGCGCGAGGTTCGCGGTCGGAACGCTCGTGCCGGCGAGCGCGGCGTAGACGACGAGCGCGTAGAGCGCGACGCCGACCAGGCCGCAGAGCGGTCTGACGAGGCGCGGGACCGTGAAGAGCGGTCTGAGCCGGGGGCGCTGCAGCCGCGGTCTCGGCCACAGCACGCCGAGCGCGACGAACGACGCGATCAGCACGATCGCCGCCGCCCAAGCGAACATCCACTCGGGGATTGGCAGGTCGGTCGAGCCCGCCAGGCCGTGGCCTTGGGCGGTGCCCGGCGCCATGAGCAGCGCGAACGCGGCCACGCCGATCGGGCGGGTGGCACGGGTGAGGACGATTCCGCGACCCCGCTCGCGGAATCGCCTCGACCCGCGACAGGACCGGCCCGCAGCAGCGCCCGA